>CAIYZZ010000001.1 GCA_903930805.1 uncultured Rhodocyclaceae bacterium
AAGACCTCACCGAACTCGACATTGGAGATGAGATCGTCACGTTCCATGGTTTTGACGACAACGCCGAGTGCCAGTGGTACAAACAGGGTAGAAACGTCGAGTGCATCGGCGATACCCAGCCCCAGCATGATCGCGCCAATGATCAGCGCCAGCCGGTAGTTGCTGGCATGGCGCGTCAGTCGCGCCACATGAACGAGGATCGCTGCGATCACGATGGCGACGGCCAGTGATCCGAGTAACTGATAGAGTGGCTGGAGCCAGACTGTGGTGCGGTCCGCCTCCATGGCCATATGCCCTGCGGGCAGCAAGGCGGAAAAGGCAAAGAACGAAAATACGTTGTTCAGTGCCACCAGTTCTTTGGCACGCTCCGTGACCGGTCCAGCGGCGCCAACCTCGTGGGCGACGTGAAGCAGAATGGCCGGTGAGGATGAGATGACGATGGCGGCCGTCAGCCCTGCCAGCAGGTTCGGTAGCCCCAGCCAGACCAGTACGGCGAAAGTGCTGATGAATGTGACTGCGCTTTCCACGAATCCGGTCAGCAACAAACGTGGGGCGTGCATCATGGCGCGCAGGTCTAGCGTCAGGCCGAGGCGATAAAGAATCAGGCCGAGCGATACATCAATAACCGCGCGTGCCATATCGAGCGCGTCGCTGGTCAGCAGGTTGGTGCCGGAGGGTCCGATCAGGAGACCAACGGCCATGAAGCCGGTGATACTCGGCAACCATGAAATGCGGTGCGCCAGGTAGCCACCCAGAACCCCGGCAATCAGCATCAGGCCGAAAGCGATCTGAGTGTTGTATTCAAGAGGCCAGCTGGGCAGAAATTCCATGTCTGCTCAGTCCTCCGTCAGTCGCTTGAGGGCATAGATATGGTCAAGCGCTTCGCGCGGGCTCAAGCTGTCCGGGTCGAGCGCATGCAGGGCGTCGAGTGCCGGATGGATGTCTGCGGAAAAAGTCGACCGTGTTGGATCGCCGCCGAAAGTCGGCGCTGGCGGGACGGCATCAAACAAGTCAGGTTGTGACCCCGCAGCGGCCTCGCGGTTTTCGAGTTCGACAAGGCGTCGTTTTGCCTCGCGCAGCACGGCGGGCGGAATGCCGGCGAGAGCTGCCACCTGAATGCCGTAGGACTGCGAGGCCGGTCCGGCCTCGACGGCATGCAGGAAGACCACCGACTTGCCGTGCTCGACAGCATCCAGATGCACGTTGGCACATTCCGGATGATCCAGCGCCAGACGTGTCAGCTCGAAGTAATGGGTGGCGAACAGCGTCCAGGCGCGGTTCTTCTCGATCAGGTGGCGGGCGATGGCGAAGGCGAGCGCGAGACCGTCGAAGGTGGAGGTGCCGCGCCCGATCTCGTCCATCAACACCAGTGACTTGTCCGTGGCGCCATGCAGGATAGCGGCGGCTTCGGTCATTTCGACCATGAAGGTGGAACGTCCCGAGGCCAGGTCGTCGGCTGCACCGATGCGGGTGTGGATGGCGTCTATTGGGCCCAGCCGGCAGCTTTGCGCCGGCACGAAACTGCCGCAGTGGGCGAGCAGGACGATCAGTGCCGTCTGCCGCATGTAGGTTGATTTGCCGCCCATGTTGGGGCCGGTGATGAGCAGCATGCGCCGTGCCGGATTGAGATCGAGGTCGTTGGCAATGAACGTGTCGACCTGACGCTCGACCACCGGGTGACGGCCGCCGGTGATTTCGAGGCAGGGATGATCGACGAACTCGGGCCGGCAATAGTCGTAACGCTGCGCTGCCGTGGCAAAGGCGGCGAGGCCATCGAGTTGGGCAAGGGCACGGGCGATGCGCTGCAGGTCGCCGATGTGGGCCGCTAGTGCCGCGAGCAGTTCGTCGTAAAGACGTTTTTCCAGCGCCAGAGCCCTGTCATTGGCCGAGAGCGCCTTGTCCTCGAAGCTTTTGAGCTCGGGTGTGATGTAGCGTTCGGCGTTTTTCAGCGTCTGGCGGCGGCGGTAATCGTCGGGAACCTTGCCGACGTGGGCGTGGGTAACCTCGATGTAGAAACCATGCACCCTGTTGTATTCGACCTTGAGGCTGGCAATGCCGCTGCGCGCCTTCTCACGCGCTTCGAGATCGAGCAGGAACTGTCCGCAGTTGCTCTGGATGGCACGCAATTCATCGAGTTCCGGGTCGAATCCGGTGGCGATGGCACCGCCGTCGCGGACAAGGGCTGGCGGCTCGGCGGCAAGCGTGAGCTCCAGTCGTTGGAGGCCGCTGGTTGGAATGGCGAGATCGTCGTGCAGCGTTTTCAACAGGCCATCGCAATTGGTCAGCAGTGCAGAGATTGCCGGCAGTTGGTGCAGCGTAGCGCGTAGCGCCGCAAGGTCACGCGGGCGGGCACTCTTCAGGGCGATGCGGGCGCCGATGCGCTCGACGTCGGCCACGCCGGCGAGCGCGGCAAGCAATGGTTGCAGCGTGCCTGCGCCGTCATCGCCGAGCAGGGCGGCAATGGCACCGTGGCGTGCTGCAGCGACGGCCCGGTCGGTCAGGGGATGGTGCAGGCAGTGGCGCAGCCAGCGTGTGCCCAGCGACGTGGCGCAGGTGTCCAGCAAAGCCAGCAGCGTGGGAGAGCCGGTGTCACTTTGGCCCCGCAGTGTTTCGGTGATTTCGAGATTGCGGCGCGTCGCCGCATCCAGTCTCAGCCAGCTTGATTCGCGTTCCAGCACCATGCCGGTGACGTGCACGAGCGATTGCAACTGCGTGGCTTGGGCGTAGCGCAGCAGGGCACCGGCAGCACCCAGCGCCAGATTGGACTCCTCTTCGGTGGGCAAGTAGGCAGAAAGGTCGCGCGTGCCGAAATGCCCGGACAACAACTGAGCTGCGGCAGGTGAGTCGAAATGCCAGTCGGGGCGGCGACAGGTGCGACTCGACAGGTCATCCGCGAGCGGTAATGCACGGGTATCACTCAGCAATATTTCCGCCGGTTTGAGGCGTGTAAGTTGGGCCGGCAGGCCGGCAGCCGAAGTTTCCAGCAGACGCAGCTCGCCGCTGGCGAGATTGAGCCAGGCTAGCCCTACGCGGTGCCGTTCAGTGTTCACCGCCAGCAGCAGATTGTCGCTCTTGTCGTCGAGCAGGGCAGCGTCGGTGAGCGTGCCGGGCGTGACGATGCGCATCACTTGACGTTCCATCGGCCCCTTGCTGGTTGCAGCAGGGTCGCCGATCTGTTCGCAGATCGCCACTGATTCGCCGAGCTTGACCAGTCGCGCCAGATATTGCTCGCAGGCGTGGTAAGGCACGCCTGCCATCGGAATCGGCTGGCCGCCCGACTGCCCGCGCCGCGTCAGCGTGATATCGAGCAGGCGTGCTGCCCTTTCGGCATCGGCATAGAAGAGTTCGTAGAAATCGCCCATGCGGTAAAACAGCAGCACGTCGGGATGCGCTGCTTTCAGTTGCAGGTATTGCCGGATCATGGGTGTATGGCTTTCCAACCCATTGATGATGCTGGAGGTATTTAATTTATTCAATGTAAATCAACAAGTTGTATTTTCTCTTTGCGCCATTTTTGTGTCCCGCTTCTGTCCTAAGCCGGGATTCGCTGAGCGTCAGACGGCGATGGCCTCGACGCCCTTGCGTTCAATGACCTGAAGCAGCTTGGCGGCAGCACCGCTGGGATGCTTGCCGGAATCCGGTGCTTCCCATTTCTGGACGGTGGAGAGGCTGACGTTCAGCAAGGCGGCGAAGACCGCCTGGCTCATGTTGGCCTTGCTCTTGCGAATCTGGGCCACTTTCTTCGGCGTGAAGACCGGGGGTTTCTGGCAGAGGCCACGAATCTGCATCATGTCCGGCAGCGTGATCAGGCCGTGAGCGTCCAGGGCGCCAGCCATTTCCATCATTTCATCCAGCATGCGGCGTTCTTCGCTTTCCGGCGGTTTGCGTTTTGTACGTTCACTCATGGCATATCTCCTCAATCGTTCCGGCATCGAGCATTTCGGACATTTTGTTGGTACTTGCATTCTCAAGCCCTTTGGCCACCAGCTTTGCAGCATCAATCACGTTGTCGGTAAAGTCGCTGCCCGGTTCGCTCTTCTCCCGTCCAACCAGAAAGAAGATGGCTCGTTCGTGCTTCTTGGCAACCAGCGTCCGGGTTGATCCGCTTTTGCCCTTGCCGGCGATGGCAACCCGTTTCTTACAGACGCCACCGCCTAGGTCTGCCTCGAAAATTCCTTGTTCTATTTCACGGGCAGCAGCACACAACGCCTCGTCAGTCACGAGCTTCCTGGCCCACTGGCCGAAGGTTTTGAGCTTGAATACTCGCTTGGTACGCATGCGCCATTTATAGCATTCCATAGCACCAGGTGCAATAGATGTTATTGTCGCATTGTCTTTCAGCAGAAACTAAGGTGCGCGTAGTTGCGGGTTGCCGCTACACAATCCTTGACCAACCCCGGCCCGCGATACACGAGTCCGGAATAAACCTGTACCAGTTGTGCGCCGGCGTCCAGTTTAGCCTTGGCCTTGGCCCCATCGACTACGCCGCCGGCGGCGATGATGGGCAACTCCCCGGCGAGGGCAGTAGCCAGTTTTTTGACCACGAGTGTTGAAGACTCGAACAGGGGTGCACCCGAGAGACCACCAGTTTCGTCGGCGTTGGGCTGGCCGGTGACCTTGCTGCGGTCAAGCGTCGTATTGGTGGCGATGACGGCCTCGATGCGGTGGCGGCGCAAGGCATCAGCAATATTCGTGATCTGCGCGTCGTCGAGATCGGGGGCGATTTTCAGGGCGAACGGGACGTGGCGGCCGTGTTGCTGGGCGAGTTCTGCCTGCCGTGCCTTGAGTGCGCCGAGCAGGGCATCGAGTTCCGATTCACCCTGCAATGCGCGCAGGTTCTTGGTATTGGGCGAGGAGATGTTGATGGTGATGTAGCTGGCGTGCGGGTAGGCTTTGGTCAGCCCAATCAGGTAGTCGTCGGCGGCACGCTCGATGGGGGTGTCGGCATTCTTGCCGATGTTGATGCC
>CAIYZZ010000002.1 GCA_903930805.1 uncultured Rhodocyclaceae bacterium
ATGATCAGCAGCTTTTTCTTCTTCTTGGGTGCTTCTTCGCCCTCAGCGGGGGCTTCGGTCTTCTTGGCATCAGCCATACATCACTCCTGTCAGGTTTGCCTGGACGTTCTCAGGGGTTCACGCAAATACATCGACAAGACCACGCCCGATCTTGAGCCCGGGTGACAGCGGCGGGGCCGTGGTACTTGCCTGCTGTGGCCCTTCAGCCGATTGGGCAGCGCGGTCAAGGCCAAAATTATCCCCGTTTTTCTCCTGTTGCGCCGATTGGTGGGGGTTTTCAGCACCGACCTGGGCTTGTCCGAGCTGGATACCTGCATCCGCGAGAATCTCACGCAGGCGCGGCATGGCAGCTTCCAGCGCTTCCCGCACCGTCGGATTCGCGGATACAAAGCTCGCGGTGGCTTGATCGCCAGAGATCGACAGGCTAACCTCGACGCGACCCATCTGCGGTGGATTCAGTACCAGTTCAGCCCGACTTTCCATCCGGTTAGCCATCCATACGACCCGATTGCCGACTTCCTGGCCCCAGCCGGAGGTGCCTACGGGATGTTCAACGGGCAGAACCGGGGCTGCGGTGAGCGATGATTGAAGGGTGGCGGCTGATTGTGGAGCTACGGCGGCCGCAGGGAGAGGGTTTGCAACCTTGTCCCCCAGGGTTTCCTGTGCTGCTGCCAGGCGGGAAGAAAATTCGGTTGTCAGCAATGATCCCTGTTCTGCGACAGTCAATGTGGCTTCCTGCCCGGCCGTGATCAAGGCTGATGAGATATCGCTGTGGGGTTGCGCAACCCCATCTACAGGCAATGGCACTTGGGCGTTATTGGCTGCAGACAGCTGGACGGCAGATATTGCCGCCGTATTAGCCATAGGGGCCAGTTGTGGTGTCAGGGCGGGGGCAATTCCTGCCAACAGGCTTGCGTCGGCAATTTCCTCAGCCGACATTTCAGTCTTGTCGGGATTTGTGCTCGCTGCGGCGACTGGCATCAGACCCATCGCCTCAAGAAAGGGCAATAGCGCGGTGAGTGAATCGCCGGTTTCGGTGTTTTCTATTGCGGTGGCAGTATCCGTCGGCAGCACGGTCTGGTCTGGGCGCAGGTTCGTGGATAGCTGCTTGCCTGCCAGTTGTTGAAAAAGTGCGGCAAAAGAACCCGCGCCTGCGGTATCCGTTGCGGCAGCATCGGCTGAACCTGATGAACTCAGGGCGATCTGCGCAGTTGAGGCGGCAGGGCTAGGCGCGGGGCTGATGATGGCTGACATAACGGTAGTCCTTGCAATGGGAACATCTCGGAGCATATGCTGCAAGGACCATGCCATCGGTTGGCGGCGAAGCGCTTTTCGCTATTCGTCTTCCGTAACGAGCCCGTAGCGACGAGACGTATGTTCGTCAGCCTGCTTCTGTTCCTGCCGGCCTTCGGCGTAGGTCACGCGCGCCTGATGGCGCTGCGCCAGGGTGTCGAAGGCCTTCACCTTGCCACGTTTATCGAGCCAGTTGCGCTGGCCCAGGGCAGTACGTTGTTGCGATGTCGTTACCAGTGAGCGCGCCTGCTCGATGGCCTCGTCGAGGCGAGCGAGAAAGTGCTGATAATTGCGCCAGGCATCCGGTGCCAGCCCGTTGCCGGCTGCCGTCAGAAACCGTGTTTGATATTCGTCGCGGTATTGCGTCAGCAGTTCGAGGCGCTGGTCAGCCTCCTGCTCGCCGGCAATCAGCTTACCCAGCTGTCGCGCGGCTTCGTCAAGCCGCATATTCGACAGATCCAGCAGGGGTTGCAGGTGAAACGGTTTGCTCATGGCACAAGTATAGTCGCGACAGGATTACCTTACATCCGGGAACAGCCCATTGAGGGCGCCAAGACTTTGTTGGGCATCCGCGCGTTCCTCGATGCCCTGCTGCAGGAAGGTTTCGAGCTGCGGGTAAAGCGCGATCGCGCGATCGAGCAGCGGGTCGGAACCCGGCGCGTAGGCGCCTACGGCCAGCAGATCGCGTGCACGCTGGTAGCGCGAATACAGTTGCTTGAAGTGGCGTACGCGCTCGAGGTGATCGGGTGGGATGAGGCTGGTCATCGCGCGCGAGATGGATTGCTCGATGTCGATGGCGGGGTAGTGGCCGGCGTCCGCCAGCGTGCGGGTGAGCACAATGTGGCCGTCGAGAATGGCGCGGGCGGCGTCGGCAATCGGGTCTTGCTGATCGTCACCTTCGGCCAGCACGGTATAGAAGGCGGTGATCGAGCCGCCGCCGGTCGCACCGTTGCCGGCACGCTCGACGAGTTGCGGCAGACGGGCGAAGACGCTCGGTGGGTAGCCGCGTGTAACGGGCGGTTCGCCGATGGCCAGTGCAATTTCGCGTTGCGCCATGGCATAGCGGGTGAGCGAATCCATGATCAGCAGCACATGCTTGCCTTCCTCGCGGAAGTGCTCGGCGATCGAGGTGGCATAGGCTGCGCCCTGGAGACGCATCAGCGGGCTGACATCAGCGGGCGCGGCGACGACAACCGAACGGCGCAGGCCGGCGCCGCCAAGGTTTTGTTCGATGAATTCCTTTACCTCGCGGCCGCGTTCGCCGATCAGCCCAACGACGATGACGTCGGCGGCGGTGTAGCGCGCCATCATGCCCAGCAGCACGCTCTTGCCGACACCCGAGCCGGAGAATAGCCCCAGCCGCTGGCCGCGTCCGACGGTGAGCAGGGTGTTAATGGCACGAATGCCGACGTCGAGGGTCTGGGCGATGGGGGCGCGCAGCAGCGGGTTGAGGGGTCGGCCGACGAGAGAGCGTGTCGGTTTGTCGGCGATGGGACCGAGACTGTCGAGGGGGCGACCGTTGCCATCGACCACCCGTCCCAGCAACTGGCTGCCTACCGGCAGATGCTTGGTGCGATCGAGGTTGCGCCGGCGCGGCGCGCTGGCTTGACCCAATTTCGGTGGCGGGGGTGAAATTTCCATGGGCAGCACATGGGCGCCGGGTGCGAGCCCATAGACATCTTCGGTGGGCATCATGTAAAGCTTTTCGCCGGCAAACCCGACCACTTCAGCTTCGACGTTGTCGCCGCTGGGTGCCTCGATCTGGCAGCTCGAACCCAGTGGCAGCTTGAGACCGGCGGCTTCCATCACCAGACCGTTGATGCGCGTTAGCCGTCCCGCGATACGGAAAGGTTGCGGGGTGGCCACGCGGGTCCGGCAGTCGGCAAGGAAGTCGCGGATTCTTTCAGGATTCATGAAGGTTCTTTGGCCTTGACGATCGCGGCTGGTTCAGCTCCGGTTGCCAGCGGTTTCCACGCGGCATTGACGCCCAGCCCGTCCAGTACCCTTCGCCAACGCATCGCCACGGTCGCGTCGACCTGGCTGCCACCGGCTTCCAGCACGCAATCGCCGCGCGCCAGCTTGAAATCGTCGTGAATGCGGTGGCCGGCATGTGCGAGTTGATCGCCCATGTAGGAACGCAATAGCGAGGCGTCTTCCGGGTGTAGGTAAATTGCGGCGTGCTGGTGGGGTAATTGCGTCAATGCTTCCCGCACCACGGTCAGCAGGGTTTCGGGGCGCGCGGAAATTTCCTGGCGGATGACTTCCTGCGCCAGTTCGACCGCCAGCGCCAGCAACTCGTCGGCAATCTGAAAATCGAGATCGGCGAGTGACTGATCAAGCTTCGCGGCGGTCTTGGCCAAGCGCTGCGCCTCGGCCTGGATTTTTGTCTCACCTTCCTTGAATCCTGCCTGATAACCTTCTTCCTGTCCCATGCGAGCACCTTCGTCGCGTGCTTGCTGGTAAATCTGCTCGATTTCTGCGGCGGTGGGCAACTTGATCGAATGCACCCCCTCCTCGACAGGTAGTGACGCAACCGTTGGCTTGGGATGTCCCGCATCGAAGCTGGCCATTTCCCAGCGTTCCCACGCGGTCAGATTGGATGGCTCGCTCATGGCTGCTCCGGTATGCCCGGATTACACCATCTGATCGTCGCCACCCTTGCCGCCCAACTGGATCTGGCCTTCATCGGCGAGGCGGCGGGCGATCTTGAGGATTTCCTTCTGCTCGGCCTCGACTTCCGAAAGGCGCACGGGGCCTTTTGACTCGAGGTCTTCCTTGAGCATTTCGGCGGCACGCTGCGACATGTTCTTGAAGACCTTGTCGCGCAGTTCGGGCGACGAGCCCTTGAGCGCAAGGATGAGCGAGTCGGACTGGATCTCGCGCAACAACAACTGAATGCCGCGGTCATCGACATCGAGCAGATTCTCGAAGACAAACATTTCGTCGAGAATTTTCTGCGCCAGATCGGGATCGTATTCGCGCACGTTATCGACGATGGCGGTCTCGGCGGCCTGACCGACGAAGTTGAGGATTTCCGCCGCGTGGCGGATGCCGCCCATCGCCGCTTTTTTGACATTCGATGAGGCACCGGCCAGCAGGCGGGTCAGCGCTTCGTTGAGTTCGCGCAGCGCCGTCGGCTGCACGCCGTCGAGCGTCGCGATGCGCAACAATACGTCGTTGCGCAGGCGCTCGGTGAAGAACTTGAGGACCTCCCCAGCGTGGTCGAATTCCAGATGTACGAGGATGGTAGCGATGATCTGCGGGTGCTCGTTCTTGATCAGGTCGGATACCGTGGCG
>CAIYZZ010000003.1 GCA_903930805.1 uncultured Rhodocyclaceae bacterium
ATTGGCTCAGGTCGATTGGAGAGGTGAAGGTTTTGGATCAGCCAGCCTTGATTACATAGCGTATCAATACGGCTTTTTCTTTGATGAGCACAGGGCCGAGAATGATTGTTTTGCGCTGATGGAAGTTCTTCAGCAGCACCTTCCAAAATCTGGTGATCTAGTCTTGAAATCAATCCTGAATAAACTGGGACAGAAAAGTTACACCGTCTATGCAACAGGATCGCCATTTGAGACCAAGGACATACTCAAATCTCGTGGATACAGATGGGATGGAGATAGGAAATGTTGGCATACAACTGTAACGGGTGACGAAGCAATCAAGGATGAGACGAGCTGGTTAAAGAGTCACATCTTTGGTGGCAATAAGGCCAAGATCGAAATAGAAGTAAATACTTGTCTGACGCAATTTTCAAATCGGATCGGCAATCACGTTACGAGTGAAATATAAATCCGCCTCTTGCCTCGACTTGGCACGCTTGGGATATGCGAGATTAGCTATTGTCATATCAGCCCCCGCTCCGCAAAGCTCAAGGTTGTTGCACCAGCGACAATAAAATGATCCAAGACCCGCACATCGACCAGAGCCAATGCCTGCTTCAAGCTGGTGGTGAGCATTTCATCGGCCCTGCTGGGCTCGGTTACGCCACTTGGATGATTGTGGCTAAAAATTACAGCCCCTGCATTGTGGCGGAGTGCCTCCTTAACGATTTCCCTTGGATATACCGATGTCTGCGTCAGCGTACCTCGGAACATTTCATTGGTAGCGATGAGTCGATTCTGGGCATCGAGGAACAGCACGACAAAGCTCTCATGTTCCTGTCCCGCGAAGAAAAGACGCAGGTAATCCCGAACACTTTCCGGCGTAGTCAGGTTGCACTCCCGATGAAGCTCTTCATCAAGCCATCGCCGGATTAGTTCCCTTGCCGCCGCACAGATTTCATTCTGGCCGTGACCCAATTTCGGTGGAGCAAACAACGGTTGCAGCGATCCTTGATACAAACGCTGGGACTCACTGGTACCAATTAGCATGGCCAGCAAATCCACATTCGGCAATCCGGCAATGTGTGCGACGTGGCAGGTCATGCAATCTTCTCGTACTGATGTCCGTGATCCCCAACTATCGGGGTATCGTGATCCACTTCTCCGGTGAGAATTACAGAGGGCACCCCTTCAGGGAAGGCAGCGCAGGTTAGGTCATCGTTGTAATGCTTGCACGAAAAGCAAAGGGGCGACGTGATAGTGAGTTCGTCAGAGCAAAACTTGTCTTTGTCCGTAGGTGTAATCTTTTTCACGATCACTTCTCCTCCCTATTGATTAAACCGCATTGACATGGTTGTTCCATGAACTGACGTTACTAGCCATACAATGTTTTGCACAATACTGCCCCAAATTTCCTCGCTGGGGTAATTACAGGACTGCCCCAGCCGCATTATCTACAAAGATATTTGCATCGCGGATGTACCTAACCAGCATTGCATCCGATTTATGGCCTGTCTGTGCCCTGATCTTCCAACTGGACACCCCAAGTTGAGCCGCCGACGTTACGAGTCCTGCTCTAAGGCTGTGACCGGCATAATTGGCGGAATCGAGGCCGGTGGCTTGTGCTCGTTCTTTGATAATCAGGGCCACGGCTTGCGGGGTGAGAGCGGTATCAGCAATCACTCCATGCCGATTCACGCCTCGGAAGATTGACCCCTCGGTGATGCCTGCTGCCGTGATCCACTGTTGCAGTGCCAGTACCGGACAGACTGAACCACGGGCAAACGGAATTGCGACCTTTCGACCCTCACCCGCCTGATCCGTCTTTGAGAATCGAAGTTGAATGATCAGTCCTTGCTGTGCTTTCTCGATGTCAGCCAGAGTCAGTGATACGAGTTCAGACCGCCTGAAGGCACCCGCGAAACCGATCAGCAGTAATGCCTTGTCGCGGAGTCCTTTGATGCCAGATAATCCCGCCACCATGAGCAACAAATCTTCTCTCACGGCTGGGGCAACTTGGCGTTGTATTGATCCGTGAGTGCGACGGATGCCCCGCAGTGTGGCCCGTACCAGTTCTGCGCCGATGGGTGACGGCAACCCTCTAGCGGCATGGGCTTTGCTGATGCTGACCAGCCGTCGGGCAAGAGTAGCGACTGCATGTTGTCCCGCATGGGCGGCAAGATAGGCAGCGACCATTTCAGGACTGGCAGGGACGGTGCCGCCCCAACTAATGAAATGGTTGAGATCACTTCTATAAGCCTTGCGGGAATTATCCGATAGGGATGCGCGGAGATACGAACTGACCTCAAGTGACAGTGCTGGTTGGTCAGTGCAGCTGATTGCACCGACTAGACTCCCAACCGAATTCACCATCAGAACCGTCCCCGCCATGTAATACGTCCTCCTGTCGCAGATGGTGCAAAACGTGGCCGCTCATCCTCTGGCAAGGTCGGGAAAATGCGATTCCAATAGTGTGCGCCCATGAATACTTCTCGCCTTGGTTCGCCCTTTTGCGGGTCGCCCCAAATAAACCATACCCGTCGTGCATTGGGACTGATCGAGATGCAGTAGCCATTTGATTTTCGCCACTGCATCAACAGGTCAATGTCCAAATTCATCATCATCCACTGGCCGACGATGTGCTTATCGACCAAACCATCCTGTACGCAGTAGGGTGTGATGTCGACACGGGCATAAACTTCGTCGCCCCATGTCTTCCTGTCCCATTGGTGCGGATTTGAATTACGCCCTTTGGCCGCCCTCATGGCCTTTGACCACTTGAATTCGACACCTTCCCGAGACTGATACCCGAAGGTGATGGCGAACCGGCCCCACTTGGCCAGAACAGGCTCAAGCACCTTTTCGCATAGGGCCTTGCCTGCCATGACAACGTGCTCAGGGTCTTCGGGAAAGTTGGTCAGCCCTCGGGCAGCACACTCGGTTGAAAACAGGAAATCACGGAGGATGAAGTTCTGGCTTAGTCGTACTCTGGCAAGTGCCTCGTATTCCGCAGTCGTGGGCATCGGTTTCTGCCTTTCAGCAATTTGATGAGGGAGAGCCAGCGGAATCTGCTTCATGTTATCTAACCTATTGATTTAATACATATATTTTACTATATTCCGGTAAAATGTCAATAAAAACAGTACGTTACCCATGACTTTTTGAGTGTAATTGAGCTATCCATCGGCGTGCTATGGACGAAAAAAAGCGGCCTCAAAATGGGGCCGCTGGCTAATGATAAGTAAGAGTTAGTGATAGTCAGAAGAAGGCTGTAATGCCTCTGGCGGATGTCAGCATGGCAAGGCTACCAACGGAAGAAACCAAAGCCGCTGAGAGCTTCCCATGACTCGGAAGCAGCATCAGCAAGGGCAAGCACGGCAGACTGTGGCCTGTGCTAATCCGCCATCACCGTGGGTGTGACCATGACTCAGGATGGCATCCACCTCACACTGTAACAATACCCTCGCCACCACCGCCACAGGTATTTCCGCTGCTGTCGTAGGTGTAGCCTTGGACTCCGAACCGTTGCGTGAGATCGAAGTCAGCAGCACGATGCCGCAACCCTTTCTCAAGGGCACCATTAACGGCTGGCATTGCACCCAATACGCCAAGGGCGGCCCTCATGCGAATTGGGACAGGCTGAGACAGGTCGCACAAAATTTCTTGCAGGGTCTCAACGGCGGTTAGTGCCGTGGCGTTCAGGGTCTTAGAAATTTCCTCCAACCCTGACGAAGTGACAGCGTTCAGTTTTGCTTCAAATTCTGGGAGCCTCCTCCAGCGGTAAATTGTCATGGCCGACACATCTAGCCTCTCGGCAACCTGGTAGTCGGGTGTTCCCATGGCAATCAACTTGAGGGCAGATAACTGCACTGGCTTGAGTGACTTTTCATTTTTCATATCAGCACCCCACATAACCCAACATTTCATAACATTCGCCAGTGGTTGCAGCGACTCCTCAAGACTTCCACCTAGCATGCTGAATCGTAATAGCTACAACCACTATAACTATCACAACTATGATAGCGTATAACTATGACACCAGCAAGACTTGATTGCGTGGTTGCGCTGCCGGAAGCGCGTCGCGTAGCATCCAGCGAAGGTGCCTATCAATCCTTGAAGCTCTGGGCCAAGTATGCCAATTGCTTTGTCACCCATTGTGTCCAATGCTTGGGCGAACTGTCTAGCGTGAGAGCATATGGCCTTAGCCGCTTGACGATATGCTTTCGTGCTTCAGCACCGTGCTTCCAATAGGCATCATGCCCAGTTGCCCCTGTTAGCACGCTGTCCATGAATGCTGAATAAACATAGTCGTTGGGATATTTCTGCTTGATCTTTTCTAGCCTGACCTTGGGTACAGCCAGCAGGGAACCAAACGGATTCTGAATGTCGAGCAACTTGCTCAAGGTGACAGGCATTCCTCGCCGTCTGGACTCTATGCGGGTCAGCGGATAGTCAATCACCTTCTTCTTGATCTTCTGGAGCTGTTTCTGCTTGTCATAGATACAGAAGCTGCGATTCCCATACCTGGCCCCGAGGTAAAGGGTGCCTTCATGTAGGTACTTGGTGTTAGAAGATGACAACGCGGGGGCTACGAATATAAATTCGGACATTGGACGCTTCACGTCCATTGCTAGTTCCATGACCTGAATGCGGAAGTCAGTCCACACGACTCCCACACCGACTATCGAATCAAAGTACCCCTTAACATCTGCCCAATCGTCATCTGAGAGCTTGGCCGGAGTGAAATCAATTGCAATGGTAAAACCCTTTTCCTCAATAACTTCGATATACTTTGTTTTATCAACAAAGTAGTAATTTCCAGATTTAATTTTTTCAAAACTACTTATCCCGTAAGGTATCTTTTTCATTTCCTTTGAATTATTGTCATGCAAAGATATAAAAGAATTG
>CAIYZZ010000004.1 GCA_903930805.1 uncultured Rhodocyclaceae bacterium
CAGCAACCCCATCAGCGTCGCCTTGAGCGGCGACAGCAACGGCAGCAGGAACACCATGACCACACCGGCCACCAGAACCTGAAGGATATCCCCTGCCAGCAGGTAATCAGGTTTGTGCTTGATATTTCCGTCAAGGATGCCGGCAACCAGATTGGCATGCACCTCGACGCCCGGATAGGCCGTCCCCACTGGTGTGGCACGCAGATCCATCAGGCCGGGCGCCGTGGTGCCGATCATCACGATCCGATCTTTCAACTTATCAACAGCCACGCGATCATTCAAGACATCGGTCGCAGGAATATAGGGGAAGTTGCCCTGTGGCCCACGGTAGGGAATCAGGGCGGCGACATTTTTATCCACGGGCACTCGCAAGTTGCCACGTTCGCTGGGTAATTCGAGCCATTCGAGACCAGCGTAGTCGTTGGTGGAGTCGGCATAGCCAGGCAGTACTGGTGGGAAGTCAATCAATGCGCGCACCACACCGAGCGCCAGAGATTCGTAATAGGCGCCTTGATATTCCGCCAACAGCGGGACGCGACGCGAAATACCGTCGAAATCTACCAAGGGGTTGAAATGCCCGGCACCTGCTGCTGCCGTTTGCAGGATGGGCAGGTTGCCCCCATAGTTCTGCCAACTGGTGAAGGCCACAGGTTTTCCGGCAAAGGCTCCGGCAGGCAAGGTCGGTGCTGGCAGTGCGCCACTGGACTGCCCAAGATTGGACAAGTAATAGCCGAGGATCACCTTGCGGTTTTTCAGCGCGGCGGCAAAGCGGGCATCGTAATCAAGCCGTGGGCGCATTGCGCGGAAGGCCCCTTGGAATGCCGTGTTGTCGCGCAACTCACGTGCTGCCACCGATTCGAGCGCCTTGATACCTGAGCTGATATCGGGTTCGGCAAACACGACATCGAAACCGACCAGTTTGACGCCATAACGGTCGAACAACTTGTCCATGAGGAGCGCAAGGCGGTCGCGTCCCCAAGGCCAGCGTCCCTGTTCAGCCAGGGATTTTTCATCGATATCGACGATGACAATGCGTTCGTCGATGCCTTGCGGCATCGTCAAGCGCAGTTTGGCATCGTAAAAGATTGCGTCGAGCCGATCAATCAGGCCGATGTGATATATCTGTGCCGAATGACCAAGCAGAACCAGCAGCAGAGCCAGACCGAGGGCGTAGCGCGTCAGATGTTGCTTCACGTTCGCGCTTCCCGTATCAGGTCTTGACGAAGAACTCCATTTTCACCCCGGCCAACTCAATAACATCGTGATCTTGCAACTCGTGCGCCTGAGTGTCGATGGCGTTGCCATTTACCGTCGGGAACTTGGCTCCCTCGACGTGGGTCAGGAAGTAACCGTGCGGGCGACGGGCAATTACCGCCACCTGGACACCGGGCTTGCCGAGCGTCGTCAGCGACTTGACCAGGTCGAGCGTTCTTCCTGCATTGCTGCCATTGAGCACCTGGATCGCACCCATCGGGGCGGGAACAGCCGAAGCGGCAGCCGCTGCAACGGGTGTCGATTGCGGTGCAGCGGCATGAATCGGCGGCGCCAGATTCACGGGAGGCGCCATGGCGGGGGCTGCCGCCTCGGCCGGTTTGCCCGCTACCGCCTGTTCGGCTGCCTTCCGCATCATATCGGGGCGCAACACCATGGTCTTCTCGAAATCGGCCTGCGAAGCCTGTTGAACTGCTTCATTGACATACTTGAGTCGATACTTGCCCAGTTCGATCACGTCGTTGTTCTGCAGGAAGTGTTTCTTGACCTGCTGACCATTGACGAAGGTACCGTTGGTGCTGTTGAAATCCTCAAGAAAAGAATCATTGAGGATGGTAACGATCACGGCGTGCTCCCCCGAGATCGCCAGATTATCTATCTGGATATCGTTACTCGCCTTGCGGCCGAGCGTGGTGCGCTCCTTGTTCAAGGGAATTTCCTTTAGCACCAGGTTATCCATGCTGAGTATGAGCTTAGCCATCTTGACCGTCCTTCAAGGCTTTAACGTTATCCAAACCACGACTTCACACGCCCCAACCAGTTGCCAACAACTCGGGCTACCGGAAAGGCCTCCTTTATCTTGATGAGGATGACCGACACATTATCACGACCGCCATTATCGTTCGCCGCTTGCACCAATTGCATGGCGCAAAGCGGCAGATTGGCTGAAAGCGCCGTCAAGGTCAATTCAATTTCCTCATCTTCTACCATATCATTCAGCCCATCCGAGCAGAGCAGATAGATATCGCCCGGTAGTGCCTCATACTCTCCTACCTCGGCTTCAACCGTCGTATCGACGCCGAGAGCACGCGTCACCAGATTCTTGTTCTGTGAAAATCGAGCCTGTTCTGGCGTGATCATGCCGCTGTCGATCTGTTCCTGCAACAGGGAGTGATCGCGTGTCAGCGGTGACAGTGTTGCATCACGCAGGCGATACAAGCGCGAATCTCCGACATGTGCGACAGACAATCGATTATCGTAAAACTGCACCGCGACCAGCGTGGTACCCATCCCGGCATACTTTGCATTGCTCAGAGCCGCTTGATAAATCGCCGCATTGGTACGCGCAATAACATCGACAAGTGCCTCACGCGCCCAAGTTTGTTCGTTTTCCGTTATTTCGGAAGGCAGCCTGATGGCGAAAGCGTGCTCCAGTTCACTGCCGAGCACAGCAGTCGCCATGGCACTCGCCACCTCGCCAGCATTGTAGCCGCCCATACCGTCTGCGAGAACGGCGAGCCCGAGTTGTGGGTTCGCCAGCACCGCATCCTCGTTGTTGGTCCGCACCCGACCGGGGTCGCTGCAGGTGGCCATTTCGATGGCGGCAGAAAGATTGGCTGCGGTCATGTCAGGCCATTTTCTCCAGCGTGGTCAGACAAGCACGCAGATCGCGCGCCATGTCGCCACCCGTCTGGTAGCGTTGATCGGGGTCTTTCACCAAGGTCTTATCGATCACGGTAGCAAGGCACTCCGGCACGCCCGGAACGATACCGCGAATATCGGGATGCGGATCGCCGGTGATCTTGAACATGAGTTGCGCCATCGACTCGCCGACAAATGGCAATTTTCCCGAGCACATCTGGTAAAGGGTAACACCGAGCGAGAACAGGTCGGAGCGCCCGTCAATCTTCTTGCCTGCCAGTTGCTCCGGCGACATGTAGGAGGGCGTGCCCAGTACCATGCCTGTCTTGGTCTTCGACGAATCGGTGATGCGCGCGATGCCGAAGTCGGTCACCTTGACCTGGTCGGACTCAGGCTCGTACATGATGTTGGCCGGCTTGATGTCGCGGTGCACGACCTGGTTGGCATGCGCGTAATCGAGCGCTTCGGCGACGCGGGCGATGATGCTCATCACCTTTGGCAGCGGTAGCAGACTATCGGGTTTGGTTTCTGGCACCAAGTCCTTGCCATTGAGGAACTCCATGGCGATGTAGGCCAGGTCGTGTTCCTCGCCAGCATCAAACATGGTGACGATATTGGCGTGATTGAGGCGCCCGGCCGTCTCGGCCTCGCGGAAGAAACGCTCCTTCACCTCGACCAGTTCGTCAGCATCGAACTCCTGCGATAGCGCCATCGTCTTAATGGCGACAACGCGGTTTATCTTCGGGTCACGCCCCAGATAAACCACGCCCATCGCACCTTTGCCGAGCTCCTTTTCGATCTGGTAGCGGCCGAGCATCGGCTTTTCCATTTCGCCGCCGTCAAGAATCATAGTGCTGGCATTCGTGCGACCGCCACTGGCACCCCCAAGGATAACGGTCTCCGACATCTGCTTGGCCCGCGCAATGCGCTGTGCCAGATCGCGGAACTCGATGCTGTAGTCGGCCATGTAGCGAAATACTGCCTCGGCCTTGTTGAACTGGCGCTTGCGCTCGAAATCCAGCGCCAGGTTGTA
>CAIYZZ010000005.1 GCA_903930805.1 uncultured Rhodocyclaceae bacterium
ATGAGAAGAAAGTCGAAGCCATCTTCACCGATACCCTGCGTGCTTGGCTCGCCGAAAAGGGCTTCGATCCGCTGATGGGTGCGCGGCCGATGTCACGCCTGATTCAGGACACCATCCGCGCCGCGCTGGCCGACGAACTGCTTTTCGGCAAGCTGCTGCATGGCGGTCGGGTCACCATCGATCTCGACCTCAGTGATCCAAAGGGTGACAAGGTGCGCCTGACCTTCAATGAAGAGCGCAGCGCGCCAGCCGCCTCGACAGCCACACCAAGCACCGCCTAAATCCCTGTCTATCGTCGTCGTGCCAGCGCTGACTTTTTGGCGGTTGTATCCATGCATCAATACTTTCTATCATATGTCTTATATAAGACGCTTGTTGCTTTGCAAAAAACTTAATATACTTCGTCGCACTGCATCACTTAATTTGCCGACGAACCCCATTCCGAGAGGACTTGAACATGACCGATCGCAAAGCACAAATCTCTGCACTGGAAAAAGACTGGGCCACCAACCCTCGCTGGAAAGGCGTCAAGCGCGGCTACTCCGCTGCAGATGTCATCCGCCTGCGCGGCACGCTGCCCATCGAACACACCCTGGCGCGGCGCGGAGCTGAAATCCTGTGGGCCAAGATCAACGGTGGTGCCAAGAAGGGCTACGTCAATGCCTTCGGTGCCATCACCGCTGGACAGGCCATGCAGCAGGCCAAGGCCGGCCTCGAGGCCGTCTATCTGTCGGGTTGGCAAGTGGCCGCCGATGGCAACACCTCCGAAACCATGTATCCCGACCAGTCGCTCTACGCCTACGATTCGGTGCCGGCCATGGTCCGCCGCATCAACAACACCTTCAAGCGTGCCGACGAGATTCAATGGTCACGCGACATCAATCCCGGCGACAAGGAATATATCGATTACTTCCTGCCCATCGTCGCCGATGCGGAAGCCGGTTTCGGCGGCGTGCTCAACGCCTTTGAATTGATGAAGAACATGATCGTCGCCGGCGCAGCCGGTGTGCATTTCGAAGACCAGTTGGCTGCCGTTAAGAAGTGTGGCCACATGGGCGGCAAAGTGCTGGTTTCGACGCAAGAAGCCTGCGAAAAACTGATTTCCGCCCGGTTCGCCGCCGACACCATGGGCGTGCCCACCATCATTCTGGCCCGTACCGACGCCGAAGCCGCCAACCTGTTGACCTCGGATCATGACGCCAACGACAAGCCCTTCCTCACCGGTGAGCGTACCGCCGAAGGCTTCTATCGCGTCAAGAACGGCCTGGAGCAATCCATCAGCCGCGGCGTCGCCTACGCGCCTTACGCCGACCTGGTGTGGTGCGAAACCGGTACGCCCGACCTCGGCTTCGCCCGCGAATTCGCCCAAGCCGTGCAAGCAAAATGCCCCGGCAAGCTGCTCTCCTACAACTGCTCGCCCTCGTTCAACTGGAGAAAGAATCTCGACGATGTAACCATCGCCAAATTTCAGGACGAACTCGCCGCCATGGGCTACAAGTACCAGTTCATCACGCTGGCCGGCATCCACATCAACTGGTTCAACACATTTCAATTTGCACACGCCTACGCGCGTGGCGAAGGCATGAAGCACTACGTGAACATGGTGCAAGAGCAGGAATTCGCCGCCCGCGACAAGGGCTATACCTTCGTCTCGCACCAGCAGGAAGTCGGCGCCGGCTACTTCGACGACGTCACCACCGTGATCCAGGGCGGATCGTCCAGCGTCAAGGCACTGACCGGTTCGACCGAAGAAGAACAGTTTCACTGAGCATCAACCAGACCCTCGACACAGAGAGACCGTAAGGCCTCTGCTAGGACAGAGGGAGTGGAGCGCCGTGTAGTCCAGCGAGCCGTACCGGGCAACCCGTGCGGCTTTTTTACGCCTGAAAAAAATCGGTGCTGGCGGGCCGGCGTAGCCGATCTGCCGCCAGCCTGTGGGCGCCACCGTAATCACCGTCCGTAGGTGGCCATCAGGCTGGCCTTGCCGAGTTTGTTGGCATGGATCATAAACCCGGCGAGCGCCGCGGTGGCATCGGCCGGCACCTCGATCTTTTCAGCCTTCAGGGCGTACACGGTGAGGATGTAGCGATGCGGCTTGTCACCCTCCGGCGGACAGGCACCGCCGAAACCGAGTTGGCCATAATCCGTGCGCACATGCATGGCACCGACCGGCAAGTGCGCGCCGGATACGTCGCCCGCCCCCGCCGACAAAGTATTCACCGTAGCCGGAATGTTGAGCACCACCCAATGCCACCAGCCAGACCCCGTGGGCGCGTCGGGATCATAGACGGTAATGGCAAAACTCTTCGTGCCTTCCGGCGCACCCTGCCATTTAAGGGCGGGAGAAACATTCTGGCCGGTACAACCGAAGCCGTTGAACACATGCTCCGGCCCCAGATGACTATTCGGTGCAATCGTGGGACTACTCAAGGTAAAACCTGCGGTATCGGGTTCGCTGGAAAACATGGCATGCTCCTTGAAAGGGTGTGACGATATCCGACGCGTTGATTCTACTGACCTGCCGTCCCGCCAGCACCGACTTTTGGTGCTGGACTTTGACTGTCTTTAGACGCAATATACACACTAATACGTATTTTACGGGGGAAAGCATGCAAACTGTCAGCGCAACCGATTTGGCCCGGAGCACCCGGAAAATCCTCGATACGGTCGCGAGCCGCGGCGAGACGATACTAATCGAGCGCAACCACGTGACGATCGCCCGGATCGTACCGCCCGCCCCCAGCATGACCGCAACTCAGGCGTTGGCAGACTGGCTACCGATGCTGACACCTCAACAAGGGGCAGACTGGCTGCGTGACAGTCGCCACGCATTCGACGACACGGTGCGCGATCCATGGCGGTGATTTTCGATAGCTGCATATGGGTGGGGCTTGCTGCCGGCCAAGTGGATCGGTCATCTGTCATCGCTGCAACTGGAGACCTGCCGGTGTTCACTTCGGTGATTTCGCTCGGCGAGCTGAGTTTTGGCGTCCATGCCTGTGCAGACCCGGCCGAACGGGCCGCGCGCGCAGCCAGCCTGCGGCAGGTGGAAACTCGCCCGGCGTTGGAAGTGACACACCATACAGCAGCAGCTTTCGGCATTCTCGCCGCCACAGTGAAACAGTCGGGGCGTTCGCCTCGGCCGCGCTACAACGATTTGTGGATCGCCGCACAGGCCATTGAACATGGCTATGCGCTACTGACTTTGAATCCCGATGATTTCACTGGCCTGCCTGGTTTGCGATTACTGGCGCTTGCTGCGTAGAAGGCTTTTACGCAGCGCCGTCCCGCCAGCGCCGACTTTTCCCCCAGAATTACTCTGCCTTGTCCCAATAATCCGGCCGGCCGTAATTTTCCTTGAGCATGTCGATGAACAGCCGCACGCGTAGCGGCAGATGGCGGCGTTGCGGAAACACGGCATGGATACCCACCGACGCAGTAGCGTACTCATCCAGCACCGACACCAGTCGCCCCCAACGCAGATCCTCACCGACTTCCCACAGTGAGCGCCACGCCAGCCCCATGCCGGCCAATGCCCATTCGTGCAGCACCGCCCCGTCATTGCAGGCAAAACGCCCCGGCAGCTTGAAGAGAATTTGTTTTCCGGCAGTCTGAAAATCCCATCCGGGTTGGGTCGCGAGCGCGAGGCAATCGTGGCTCGTCAAGTCATCGAGCGTGCGCGGCACGCCGCGCTGCTGAAAATAGGCCGGGCTACCCACCACCACGCGCTTCATCTCGCCCAGACGCACGGCGATAAGGCTGGAATCGACCAACCCGCCGAG
>CAIYZZ010000006.1 GCA_903930805.1 uncultured Rhodocyclaceae bacterium
ACCAAACGATCGGCGCGACGCAGGGTGGAGAGGCGATGGGCGATGGCGATGGTGGTGCGGCCCTTGATCAGGTTGTTGAGCGCTCGCTGGATCTCGAACTCGGTTTCGGTATCGACGGCCGAGGTGGCTTCGTCGAGGATGAGGATCTTCGGGTCGATGAGCAAGGCTCTGGCAATGGAGATGCGCTGGCGTTCGCCGCCCGAGAGCGATTGGCCGCGTTCGCCGACCAGCGAATCGTAGCCGAAGGGCTGGCGCAGAATGAACTCGTGGGCATGGGCGGCACGGGCGGCGGCGACAATCTCTGCCCGCGTGGCGTCGGGTTTGCCATAGGCAATGTTCTCGGCGATGGTGCCGAAGAACAGGAAGGGTTCCTGCAAGACCAGGCCGATGTGCTTGCGGTAGTCGGCGACGGCGACGCTGCGCAGGTCGACGCCCTCGACGCGGATCGAGCCTTCGGTGACGTCGTAGAAACGGCAGATGAGGTTGACCAGCGTGCTCTTGCCCGAACCGCTGTGGCCGACCAGACCGATCATCTCGCCCGGCGCAATGTCGAGGTCAACGCCGCGCAGGATGGCACGGTTGCCGTAGCGGAAGCCGATGCTCTGCACGCTGATGCCACCTTGCACTGGCGGCATGGCAAGGGGTTTGGCGGGGTCGGGCACGCTCGAAACATGGTCGAGAATGTCGAAGATGCGCTTGGCCCCGGCGGCGGCCTTTTGCGTAACGGAAACGATGCGGCTCATCGAGTCGAGCCGGGAATAGAAGCGCGAAATGTAGGCGAGGAAGGCGGTGAGCACGCCGACGGTAATCCTGTCGTGCGACACCAGCCAGATGCCGAAGGCCCAGACGACGAGAATGCCGATTTCGGTCAGTAGTCCGACGGTAGGCCCGAACAGCGACCAGACGCGATTCAATCGGTCATTCACTTCCAGGTTGTGTTTGTTGGCATCGCGAAAGCGCTGCGCCTCGCGCGCTTCCTGCGCGAAGGCCTTGACGACGCGGATACCGGGAATGGTATCGGCCAGCACGCTGGTGACTTCGGACCAGACGCGGTCAATTTGCTCAAACCCCGTGCGCAATTTGTCCCGGACAGTATGGATCATCCAGGCAATGATCGGCAGCGGGATCAGGGTTACAAGCGCCAGCCATGGGTTGATCGAGAACAGGATGACGGCCGTCATTATGATCATCAGCACGTCGGTGGCGAAGTCGAGCAGGTGCAACGAGAGGAAGACGTTGATGCGGTCGGTCTCCGAGCCGATGCGGGCGAGCAGGTCGCCGGTACGCTTGCCGCCGAAGTATTCGAGGCTGAGCTTCATCAGGTGCTCGTAGGTGGTGGTGCGCAAGTCGGCACCGATGCGTTCGGATACCAGCGCGAGGATATACGTGCGCGCCCAGCCGAGTCCCCAGGCGAAGATGGCTGCACCGAGCAGCCCGCCGAGTAGCCAGGCTACTTTTGTCGTATTGATGGGGGTGCCATTCTGGTAGGGAATCAGCACATCGTCCATCAAGGGCATGGTGAGGTAAGGCGGTACCAGCGTGGCGGCGGTGGAAGCTAGCGCCAGCAGAAAACCGGCCAGCAGTTGGCCTTGGTAGGGCTTGGCAAAACGCCAGAGGCGCAGCAGCGTCCAGGTCGAGGGGGCGGTGTGCAGTTCGCGCGCGCAGTTCGGGCAGTCTTCCTCGTCCGGCGGCAGCGGCACTTGGCAGATCGGGCAGGTGGCGGCGGTGGCGGCACGTGGCGGCTGGCCGCTGGTGGCACTGTCGCGTTGGCGCACAAATTCGCGTTCGAAACGCAGCGCAGCGGGGTTACGGGCGAGGGTGTAACGCCAGCGGGCAAGACGCCCTGTGCCGTCTTCGAGTTCCAGTGTGCCGACACCGGCGTGGTCGTGATGCGCCATGGTGAGCGCAGTTGCAAGCGGCCAGGAATCTTTGGGCGTGAGCAGGCGGCGATTGGTCAGTGCAACCAGGCCGGGGCGGAAGTCGAGGCGATCGTCGAGGTCGATTTCGAGCCAGGCGATCAGTTGTTCGTCGGTCGCCAGGGCAGGCAACTCGCCTTGCCAAGCTTGGGGTAAAGTGTCGGGAGCAGTCACAAGAAAAGAATTAGGGTTTGCGCGGCGGGAATGATAAAGCTTGCCGTCCCGCCAGCGCCGACTTTTATTTTTCATGGGAGCGTCAGCTTTCTGCCGGATGGCGCGTTGAATTGTCCAGCATTCGTGTAGACAGGCTCAACCAACACACATAACAAAATGAAATCCATCGAATTCCTCAAGATCGTGCATTTGCGTGGCCCCAATATGTGGACCTACCGGCCGGTACTCGAAGCCTGGGTCGATATCGGCGAACTGGAAGATTCCCCCTCCAACACCCTGCCGGGGTTCAATGAACGGCTGACAAAGTGGTTGCCTGCGTTGCAAACCCACCGCTGCAGCTATGGCGAGGAGGGTGGTTTCGTCAAACGGCTCGAGGAAGGCACTTGGCCGGCGCACATCATGGAGCATGTCACCCTCGAACTGCAAAATCAGGCCGGCATGCCCGGCGGTTTCGGCCGGGCGCGCAGCATGACGCAGGTGGGGCGCTACAAGGTGGTCGTGCGTGCCTGGCACCCGGATGTGACGCGCGCGGCGCTCCATGCCGCCCGCGATCTGGTGATGGCAGCCATCGAAGACAAGCCCTTCGACGTCGCCGGTGCGGTCAAGCACCTGCACGCGATGGCCGACGATCTGATGCTCGGTCCCAGCACCGCCTGCATCGTCGATGCGGCCGGTAAAAAACCGCGGCGCATCCCGCATATTCGCCTGAATGACGGCAATCTGGTCCAGCTCGGCTACGGGTCGAGAAGTCGTCGCATCTGGACAGCAGAAACTGACCGCACCAGCGCCATCGCCGAAAGTATCGCCAGCGACAAGGACTTGACCAAGACCCTACTGGCTGCTTGTGGTGTGCCGGTGCCGGCTGGCCGCAGCGTCGACAGTCCGGCCGATGCCTGGGAAGCGGCTCAGGAAATTGGCGTGCCGGTTGTAGTCAAACCCAGCGATGGCAACCACGGGCGGGGCGTATCCACAGAGTTGATGACGCGCGAGGAAGTGGAAGCCGCCTATCCCCTGGCCGATGCTGAGGGTAGTGATGTCATCGTCGAACGTTTCGTACGCGGCAACGAACATCGTCTTCTGGTGGTGGGCAATCATCTGGTGGCGGTCGGGCGCGGCGAGAGTATTTTTGTCACCGGCGACGGCAAATCGACGGTGGCTCGCCTGATCGACGACCAGATCAATACCGACCCGCGTCGTGGCACGACCGAGGACTATCCACTGAACGTAATCCGGGTCGAGGATGATCCGGCCGTTGCCCTGGAACTCAAGCGCCAGGGCTTGACGGCTGCGGACATTCCGGTAGCGGGCCTGCAAATCCTGATACAGCGTAACGGCAATGTCGCTATCGACGTCACCGACGAGGTGCATCCGGATACCGCCCGCACTGCGTGCCTGGCAGCACGCATCGTCGGGC
Source organism: uncultured Rhodocyclaceae bacterium (assembly GCA_903930805.1). Taxonomy (GTDB): domain Bacteria; phylum Pseudomonadota; class Gammaproteobacteria; order Burkholderiales; family Rhodocyclaceae; genus Sulfuricystis. Next base: position 3,505 of record CAIYZZ010000006.1, read on the forward strand.
TGGATATCGCCGGCATCGACCTCGTGGCCGAAGATATTTCAAAACCGCTGGCGGAGCAGGGTGGTGCCATCGTCGAGGTGAATGCCGGCCCCAGCCTGCTGATGCATCTCAAGCCCGCCGTCGGCACACCGCGTCCGGTGGGCGAAGCGATTGCCGAGCATCTGTTCCCTGCAGGCGATAACGGCCGCATTCCGGTTGTCGGCATTACCGGCAGCCGCGACACCAAAGCTGTGGCGCAAATCGTTGCGCGCCTTCTGCAACTCGATGGCCGGCGCACGGGTCTGGCCTGCGCCTCCGGTCTTTATCTCGACAATCGCCGGGTGCAGGCGGGCGACTGTACCCACTGGGAACCCGGTCAGCGTCTGCTGATAAACCGTGCCGTCGATGCTGTCGTGATCGAAAACCCGGCCAGCACGATGGCCAGCGAAGGCCTGCCCTATGACCGTTGTCAGGTTGGCGTCATCACCTCCATCGACAATGCCGCGCTGATGCCCGAGCATGGTATCGACACGACTGATCTTCTGTTCAAGGTATTTCGCACCCAGATCGATGTGGTGTTGCCCGGCGCAATGGGTGGAGTGGCCGTGCTGAATGCCGACGACCCGACGGTCGCCTCGATGGCTGAACTGTCGGACGGCGATGTGATCTTCTTCGGTGCCGATGCCGCGCTGCCGTTGATCGTCGAGCATCGCCGCAAGGGTGGCCGCGCCCTGGTGGTGCGCGACGGACGTATTGTCTTTGCTGCCGCGTCGCTCGAATCACCGCTCATCGAATTGTCTGCCATACCGCTGCTAGCCGAATCAGGTGATCATCTGGCCGGCATCCTCGCTGCCGTCGGTGCCGGCTGGGCGCTTGGCCTGTCACCCGAACTGCTGCGCGCTGGCATCGAAACCTATCATTTCCCTACGGCTGCTACAGCCTAAATAAAGCCTGAACCCAAGACCCCATCATGGAAATATCACGCATCCGGGCCCTGCGCGGCCCCAACCTGTGGAGCCGCCACACCGCCATTCAGGCGCTGGTGTCCTGCGCAGATAGCGAACTGGCACTCAGTCATTTGCCGGGCTTCGAAGCCCGCATCCGCAACCGTTTCCCTCATATCGGTGCCATGCGCCCGATTGGCTACGAGGGCGAAATTTCGGTGGCGCATGCGCTGCAATTTGCTGCGCTCAACCTCCAGGCGCAGGCCGGCTGTCCGGTGTCTTTCAGCCGTAGCGCACCGACCACCGAGCCTGGTATTTATCAGGTGGTGGTCGAATACACCGAAGAAGCGGTGGGTCGGCGGGCGTTGGAGTTGGCGCAGACGCTCTGCGAAGCTGCGCGGGCAGACCTGCCCTTCAATCTCGATGCCGCAGTGGCTGAGCTGCGCGAACTCGACGAAGACGAGCGGCTGGGGCCATCGACCGGTTCGATCGTCCATGCCGCCGTGGCGCGCGACATCCCCTACCGCCGGCTGACCCGGGGCAGCCTCGTCCAGTTCGGCTGGGGCAGCAAGCAGCGCCGTATCCAGGCCGCCGAGATCGACACTACATCGGCCATCGCCGAATCCATCGCCCAGGACAAGGAACTGACCAAGCAGCTTTGGGAATCCGCCGGCGTGCCAGTGCCGGTCGGTCGCGTCGTCGATAACGTGGAAGATGGCTGGAAGGCCGCGCTGGAAATCGGCCTGCCGGTGGTGACCAAACCCTTCGACGGCAACCAGGGCAAGGGCGTGACGGTGAATATCGTCAGCCGCGACCACTTCGACATCGTCTTCGCGGTGGCGCAGGAATACAGTAAGCATGTGATGGTCGAGAAGTTCATCACCGGCAACGATTTTCGCATGCTGGTGGTGGGCGATAAATTGATCGCCGCCGCGCGGCGCGAGCCGCCGACCGTGATCGGCGATGGCGAGCACACCGTGCGTGAACTGGTGGACATCGTGAACACCGACCCGCGTCGTGGCACTGGCCATGCGACCTCACTGACCAAGATTCGTTTTGACAATATCGCCCATGCGCGTCTGGCAGTGCAGGGCTACACGGCAGATTCCGTGTTACCGAAAGGTGCGCGTGCCGTGCTGCGCAACAATGCCAACCTGTCGACCGGCGGCACGGCCACCGACGTCACCGACGATGTGCACCCAGAAGTGGCCGCCCGCGTGATTGCCGCCGCGCAGATGGTCGGCATCGACATCTGCGGTGTCGATGTTGTCTGCGAAAACGTCGGCCGGCCGCTTGAGGAACAGGGCGGTGGCATGGTCGAAGCCAACGCGGCGCCCGGCCTGCGCATGCATCTGGACCCTTCCTATGGCAAAGGTCGCGACGTCGGCACGGCGGTGATCGACACCATGTTCGCGCCGGGCGAGGACGGGCGCATCCCCATCGTCGCGGTGGCCGGCACCAACGGCAAGACCACGACGGTGCGTTTGATCTCGCACCTGATCGAACAGACCGGCAAGCGCATGGGCATGACCACCACAGACGGGGTCTATGTGCATAACCGGCGCATCGACACCGGCGACTGCAGTGGCCCGAAGAGCGCGAAGAACGTGCTGATGCACCCCGAAGTCGATGCGGTGGTATTCGAGACCGCACGCGGTGGCGTGTTGCGCGAGGGTCTTGGCTTCGACCGCTGCAATGTCGCGGTCATCACCAACATCGGCATGGGCGACCATCTCGGCCTCAATTACATCACCACGACCGAAGAACTCGCCGTGGTCAAGCGCGTCATCGTGCAAAACGTCGGCGCTAGCGGGACGTCAGTATTGAACGCCGCCGATCCGAGTGTCGTGAAAATGGCGGCCGCCTGCCCCGGCCACGTGATTTTCTTCGCCATCGCCCCGCACCTACCGGCGATGATGACGCATCGTGCGCAGGGAAAACGCGCGCTGTATCGGGACGGCCAGTCGATCGTTGCCTCGGAAGGCGCACTCGTCGAGCGTCTCGATTTTTCCGGTATTCCGCTTACCCGCAACGGCGCCATCGGTTTCCAGATCGAAAACGCCATGGCCGCCATCGGCGCCGCCTGGGCGCTGGGCATCGACTGGAACACCATCCGCCTGGGATTGGCCACCTTCGTCAGCGATGTCGGTACTGCGCCGGGGCGCTTCAATGTCTTCGATTATCGCGGTGCAACGCTGGTCGCCGATTACGGCCACAACCCGGACGCGATCCAGGCGCTGGTGCAGGCTGTCGATGCCCTGCCGGGCAAGCAGCGCTGGGTGGTCATCAGCGGGGCAGGTGACCGCCGCGACGAGGACATCCGCCGCCAGACCGAGATTCTCGGCGAAGCCTTCGACGGTGCGATTCTTTATCAGGATGCCTGCCAGCGCGGCCGCGCCGACGGCGAAGTGCTGGGCCTGCTGCACCAGGGGTTGGCCAAAGCCTCGCGTACGAAGATGGTGGAGGAAATTCACGGCGAATTCATCGCCATCGACACGGCGCTGGCCAAACTGCAATCTGGCGACCTGTGCCTGATTCTCGTCGACCAGGTCGAAGAAGCACTGGCGCACATCGCAAAGAGGATTGCGGAAGGATAGAAAAGTCGGCGCTGGCGGGACGGCGAAAATCGTGGCTTGTTCCCATACGAAGCTATGAATGTTCATTACGTTTGCACGTCTTTCGGCTACGTTGGCGAGCCACGAGCATCAGATCACCATCGAAAGCAGCTCAAGGTGCGGGTAAGGCACTCGGACGCTTCGTAGGCCGTCTTTTATGGAAGGCATAGTTTCCACCTCCCGCCAGCGCCGATCTTTCATGGTGACGGGAAC
>CAIYZZ010000007.1 GCA_903930805.1 uncultured Rhodocyclaceae bacterium
CTCGCGACTCCCCAGCAATGGGCCGATTTGAAGATGTTCGGGGTGATCGAGGCGGAACGTACGATCAATGGTAAGACGAGCCACGAGCGCCGCCTCTATATCGGCAGTATTGCCCCCGAGGCCAGCACGCTGGCCAACGTGATGCGGTGCTGCACGATCAAATCAATCGCGGGTTACGGATAGCCTGTAATTGATGAGGGATTCAGATTGCCCGCCTAGCGATCCATGATCGGCCTTGGCCATCAAATGAGATCGGCTGCAGCCTTCATCTCCGCATGCTCGAAGGCCGGCGCAAAATCGGCCAGTTCTCTCTGGGACAGGCCAACCTCCTTACTCAGCGCGACCTGCCGCCAATCCTTAACCGCAGCATGCACTTCGCCCAAAATGGTGAGGGCCTGGCTCCGTTGGAGATAGAAGTAAGCCGCCTTGCCAAGCAGTTGCCCTATCGAATCGATCGGCCCGGTGTCCTCGCTCAACCAGGTTTTTGACTCGCGGAGTTTGTCCGGAAACGGATTCAGGTCGAAGGCGGGCGAGAGCGCCCACTTGTCGTTGCCGACATGCAGGAAGCCCAGATTGTGCAGATGGTCGTCGGTGTTGGTGATGAGATGGTTGAACGCCAAACGTCGCCATAACTGCTGCGCATCCGCTTTGGCATCAAGACAGACGCGGTTCATGATGTCGACAATCTCGGTGTAAGCATGCTCGTCGCCACGTGAGGCCTGCAGCATGGAGGCTCCGGAAAGATACGGAATGCGTGCATTCGCGGCGGTGCGATCAAAGCGCGAGACGATCGCCACCGGCTTGTCGGCAATCATCTCGATGCGCGACCTGGCGGCGTCAATCTTGGCGATTTGGGCCAGCTTGAGAGCCAGCACCTCGCCGCGCGTCACGCTGCGGGTATCTTCGACGCTCGGGAATTTGCCCAGTGCAAGCGTACCGTCGGCATCGAGCACCGTGCTCTTCGGTCGCATTCCACCCAGTGAAGTGCCATTGCCCAGCAAATACTTGAGATCCTCACTGGATTCCGTGCTGTGCTCTAGCGCTCGACAGGCCGCCATGATGCGTTCGAGTTCGATCAGCGGTGGTGTGGTGCGTGTGCCGGCAGGCGTCGTGCGCAAATAATTGCCTTTGAGGTCGCGCAAGCGCAGCGCCCCCATACGGCTGTAATCGTCCACGGCACAGAGGTAGTCCAGTTCGGTCAACGCGGTGAGTTTGGGATCCTGCTGGCGGGCCTTGGCGTGAGCGCGCGCGATAACCCGCCGGCCCCAAGCATCGGGTTCGGTATCGGCAAAGGCAAAATGGAACGTCGAGTCGTCTTTCGTAGGCGCCTTGTGCACCTGATGATGTCCGGCCAGAAGCTCCAGGTCTGGCGAGATGTTGAAGCGGTGCGGATTTTTGATCCATGCTTCCTTGTAAGCGAAGCTGGCGTACGACCGGGCACCATCGGCGACGTAGGTGAGGCTCCCCACCGGGAACTCAGCTGAACCGATGCCTACATCGAGGGTGGTCTTGGTTGCCATCAAAGGGCTCCGCTTTCTTTGCGTGCCTTGGGCAGGCGCACGCGCTGGGGTAGTTTTTCATCCATCAACGCCAGCCCGATACTGTCCTCGGAAGAGTCGAGCAGCTGCTTCAGGCGCTCCAGTTCGCCGAAGACATGCAGTGCGCGTGCCACGGTCTGCAAGGCGATGTTGGGGCTGCCTGCCTCCATGCGACGTACGGTCATGACGGATACCCCGATGCGCTCCGCCAGCATGGCTTGGGGCATCTGCCGACGGCGGCGTGCGAACGAAATGTCCCGGCCCAGTTTTTCCAGGGCACGGCTGACAGGCAAGGGAAGTTGGTCTTCTTTAGTGAGGCGCATAAGTGCCAATAGGTCGATTAGGAATTCATATGTGATCTATTATATGGGTTGTTAGTGGGTGGTTGGCCGGAATGAGTTTAAAAGATCATTTATGAATTCTTATTTGAAATATAGAAACATATATGTTCCAATAAGTAAATAATAGCTCAATGGTGAGGAAGGTCGTGCATTCTGGTGGCAGATGGATGCCATCGTCGAAACCCTGGACGGTCTGGATCGGACATGATTAGTTGGTGCAATGTCGTATTATCGCGCCAAAAGAATGGCGTGAAGCTTGATATTGCGCGCCAAACCGCATACTCTATTGGCGCGAACCTCTATGTTTGCGCCAAAAAAGGATGAATCGTGCCAAAAAAACTCCCTGAAGACCTGACGGCAAGGATCGAGGCCGAGATCGCCCGGCACACCGATGGGGTCGGCATCGACGACCTGCATGCCGTTCTAGCCGAGGTCGTCAGCCGCCGCACCTTGCAGCGTCGATTGGGCGGACTGGTAGGTCAAGGAAAGATCGTTCAGATCGGCAAAGGTCGCAGTCTGCGTTATCGCCAGCCCAGAATCATCGAAGTCGCCATTACCGAGCAAGCGCATGCGACGGATGAGCTTACTGCCGAGATTTACATACCCGTTTCGCCCGGAAGCGACGAAATCAGAGCCTACGTCCGCCAACCCATCCAGGGCCGCAAGCCGGTGGGTTATGACCGTGAATTGCTGGAAACCTATCGCCCCAACGAGACCCATTACCTGCCGCCGGAAATTCGCGAGCACCTGCACAACATCGGCTGCTCACCCGACGGCGAGCGGCCGGCAGGCACCTATGCGCGTGACATATTAGGACGCCTGCTGATAGATCTTTCGTGGGCATCGAGCAGGCTCGAAGGCAACACCTACACTCGACTCGATACGCAAAACCTGATCGAGCTGGGCCAGGCAGCCGCCGGCAAGGATCGTCGCGAGGCACAGATGATCCTGAATCACAAAGAGGCCATCGAACTGCTGGTGGAGCAGGCTGGAGACATCGGTCTTAATGCTTTCACCTTCTTCAACCTGCATGCACTGCTGTCGGAAAACCTCCTCGCCGACCCAACTGAAAGCGGGCGGCTGCGGAGTCGCATCGTCGAAGTCAGCGGCACGGTGTTTCATCCGCTCGGCATCCCGCAGCAGATCGATGTCTATTTCCACATGATCCTGGACAAGGCCGCTGCGATCGACGATCCGTTCGAGCAAGCCTTTTTCACCATGGTCCACATCCCCTACCTGCAACCCTTCGTGGACGTGAACAAGCGCGTATCGCGGCTGGGCGCCAACATTCCGCTCATCCGGCACAACCTCTGTCCGCTGTCCTTCATCGACGTACCGGAACGCGCCTACGTTGAAGGCACGCTCGGCGTTTATGAGTTGAAGCGTATCGATCTCCTGCGCGACGTGTTCGTGTGGGCCTACGAGCGTTCATGCCAGCGTTACATGGCCATCCGCGAAACCGTCGCCGAGCCAGATCCCGTGCGCCTGCGTTACCGCGAAGCGCTGATCGCCATCGTGGCCGAGATCGTGCGTAGCCAACAAGCGCCCGGCGAAGCGGCGGTGCGTGCGGTGGCGGAAGGCCTGGTCCCGTCGCAAGACCTGAACCGGATTATCGAACTGGCCCTGGACGATCTGGCTCGCCTGCACGAGGGCAACGTCACCCGTTACCGTCTGCGGCTCTCCGAATACCGGGCATGGCGACCGATGCAGCAGAGAGGGGCGGCATTAGGGTGGGAAAGCTGAAACCCGGCTGGCGAAGTCCATTTTTGAGACCTGCCAAGTGACCTGGCCATCACAGCGCATATGCTTCCGTGACAGGCGAGATCCGTTTTCCGGTCGGTTCTCTGTCGCTCAAGGGCTACCGAAAATACTTGCCATATCCGTAGGCTGGTCAGACGACCATGAGAAAAGTCTTGCTCTTCACTTGGCAATCGATGCACCGGATGGCAAGGCCAGTGGTGTCCTGAACGATCCGATTGCCGACCGGTTCCGCCAGGCGACCGGATTGACCCTGCCGGTACTGGTCGAGGTCAGCACACTCAAGCATTTTCGGCAGGAGGGTTGCCGGCGTCTCAACCTGAGGATTCGACAAGAAGTGGCGGGCAAGGGCCAGTTCGGTATCGAGTACGGCATCAACCTGTGCCGGGATGGCAGCCCGCCGACTGAAGGAATTGATTTGGATGCGGCATCTCGCGTGCTCACGCGCTAACTGTTGCCGCTTTCAGGGACATGGTTGCCAAGGAGGGCAAGATCGCGAGCTAGCATCCAGCGTTGCAGAATGTCCGCGACGGGCAGATTAAATAATAAACGATCGTTTATATTCTCTTGCGCTGATCCTTCAGGCAAGGCAGAATTCAACGATCGTTTATCTTTTGGAGGGCGCCATGACCCGTGAAGTCAGTATTTCCTCGATCCGGGAACTGGGAGATACCCTCCGCCGGGTTCGGAAAGAATCGGGACTGACGCAACGGGATGCCGCAGCCCTGTGCAACGTGAGTCTACCGTTTCTCAACGGACTTGAGCAGGGTAAAGCGACGGCGCAGATCGGCAAGGTTCTGACTGTTTGCCAGCGTTTCGGCATCGATGTTCGCTTGCGATTGCCGATGGCGCCCGATAGTGGGGGCGACGCATGAGCCAGTTGCGCGTGCTGTCCGATGGCGTATGGATCGGTACCCTCGATGTCACCGAAGGCCGGTGGTCGTTTGCCTATGCACCCGAATGGACGCACCATCCTCTCGCCCCCGGATTCCCATTAACGGTTCGCGACTACCAGGATGCGGGCGAGCATCGGCCCGTGGAGTGGTTCTTCGAGAACCTGTTGCCGGAGGGCCGTTTGCGGGAACTTATTGCCTTTCGTGATCGGATCGATCCCCGTGACAGTTGGGCGTTCCTCGTGCGGCACGGCCAGGACACGGCCGGCGCTTTGTCTCTCGTACCAGTCAATCCCGACGGCGAAGTTCCCGGCGAAGTGCTGGTGCCACTCTCACAGGAAGACCTGCAGGCGAAGATCGAGGAATCGCGCAAGCGCAATTTGCCCTTGATGGCCTCCTGGGACGACATACGCATGTCACTGGCCGGTGCCCAAGAGAAGCTTGGCTTGCTAATCGATCCCGATGGCGTGATGTTCCTGCCGGAGGGCACCGCGGCTTCCACGCACATCGTGAAGCCCGAGAATGCCAGCGCGGATTTCCCTTTTTGTCCGGCAAATGAATTCTTCTGTATGCGCCTGGCCGACGAACTCAAGGTGCCCGTACCGCAAGTGTCGTTACGGCACCTGCCCGAACCGCTTTACATCATCGAGCGCTTCGATCGCAATCGGCCGAAACCAAAAAAAGGGGAGGGCGCTTCTCCCATCAAGCGGTTACACCAGATCGATTTATGTCAGGCGCTCGGGGTATCGCCGTCACGGAAATACGAAAGCGAAGGCGGATTGGGTCTCCATCACCTGTTCGAGGTGCTGCTGGGACCATTCATCGACCGGCCAGCCGTTGCCGTCAATGCAGTCATTCAGTGGGTGGTTTTCAATTACCTGCTCGGCAACCTCGACGCGCACGCGAAGAACATCGCATTCCTGCTGCGAGGGCAGAAAGCCGAGGTGGCTCCCTTTTACGACATGCTGTGTGTCGAAGCCTATTTGCCGCGGGCCACAATGTCGATGAGTATTGCCGGCGAGAACAAACCCGGATGGGTCGAAGGCATTCATTGGGATGCGCTGGCTTACGAGGCGAGAGTCGCACCGCGTTTGGTACGTGGCGTCCTGGCGCGCATGAATAACGCCTTGCCTGATGCCATTTCCAAGGTCATCGGTGATGAGCGATTGCAACCTGTCGAGCGTGATTTCATCCGGACGAAGATCCTCCCGGTGATTTCCGAGCGCCAGGAGTTTCTGGTCGATGCATTGGCATCACTCCATGTGCCCCTTGCCGATCTGATCAATTCGCGTGAGCTTTCCGCTGAAGTTGTCGACCGACTGAAATCACTACCAACGACCTGACCTCAATATCCGCCAGGATGGCAGAAGGATATTTTGGGAGTCGATCTGATAGATTGGCATGTTGGTTCAACCGGCTGTCATCGTCAGAATCGTGAGCCATACGGTTTAGACCAAGGCCGAAGAGCTTGAAATGACCATTCGCCAGGTTCCGAAGTCCAGCGGTTACTCAGATGTCGGCTTTGTGCAAAGGGTTTTCGGCGGCAACTGGTCTGTGTAATAGCTATCCATCATGGCTGGAAGCGGATCATGATGGTTGGTCTGCCTGGATGAAAATCATCAGAATCCATATGGTGTGACCGTTGCCCTTACATACATTTTGAAGAGGAGCTTGTTCAGTGACCTTCAAATAGCTTGGCGGTCACAATATGGGCACAATAGGTGAGGGTAACAAAAGGGCTATTTCGGTCACAATTTGGGCACACTTGAAAACAAAAAAGCCGACTTTCGTCGGCTGTTTTGCTTCTGCTACGATCTGCCACCTCGTGGATGATTTTGCCAAATAACCTTAAAAATCAAGGTTCTTGGCGGAGAGGGCGGGATTCGAACCCGCGGTAGGCTATGAACCTACACACGCTTTCCAGGCAGGTTATTTAAGAGCCTGTATAGCCAGTAACGGCAATGGTTTTATAGAGAATTGCTGGTAATATTTTAGCCATTCGGGGCAAATTCGGGGCAGTTCGAATGGCATACATCACTCGCAGAGAATATTGGCACGCCACAGTCCGCAACAAGAAAGGGGTCGAGCAAACCCGGTATTTTGAGGACAAGGCAGCTGCCGAGGCTTGGGCCGGTTCGTCACTCATCAAGCTGGAAAAGGCAGGAGAGGTCTGGCAGGCAAGGGTAAGGAAAAAGGGCTGGCCTACCGAGTCAAAGTCGTTCCGCACCAAAACCGAGGCCGACGCCTGGGCCAAGCAGGTCGAGGCCGGGATGGAGCGTGGCGCATACCAGTCAGCCTCGGATGCAGAGCGGACCACGCTGCGGGATCTGATCAAGGATTTCAAAACGGAATTTGCCCCTCACCATTACCGAGTCAGGCAGGATGAAAAGGAAGCTTGGCGCTATCAGCTCGCGCGCCTGGATAGCGCACTTGGTGAATACAGCCTCGCAGCCATCGATCAGAAGCTGGTGGCCAAGTTCCGCGATGAACGCCTCAAGGGGACGGCTGAGCGACCGAGCGTCAGTGAGAGCACCGTCAGGAAGGAAATTTACATGCTCTCGAAGGTTCTGGGTTTTGCCCAGAATGAAAAGGGCATCACCTTGCCAAGAGGTAATCCTGTCGAGAAAATCAGAAAGCCATCGGACAGTGCCGGTCGTGATCGTCGTCTCACTGCCGATGAGTGGACCGCATTCACCAACGAGTGCAAGAAATCCAGAAACCCATGGCTATGGTCAGCAGTCCAGTTGGCCGTCGAGACGGCAATGCGACAAGGTGAACTGCTTGGCCTGACTTGGAGTCAGGTTGATCGAAAGCGCAAGCTGATACTCCTGCTTGACCCCGGAAAAATCAAGAACGAAGAACCCCGCGCTGTTCCTCTGTCACCCGCCGCACTGGAGCTTCTGGATAAGCTGCCGCGAAGCACGTCAGGCAAGGTTCTGCCTGTTGAGCGACTCACTCTGTATCACGCGTTCGGCTACGCCTGCGACCGCGCGAAGATCAAGAATTTCACATTCCATGATCTTCGTCACGAGGCCCTTTCTCGCCTAGCCGAAAGAGGAGATTTTTCAGTGCTCGAGTTGGCCGCAGTATCTGGGCACAAGACTTTGCAGATGCTGAAGCGATATACGCACCTGCAAGCCGAACGGCTGGCTGACAAGCTTGCCAAGAAAAGGACGAAGCGGGCTTAGGCTGCGATCCTGTGACAGCCCAAGGCAGGTGCAGGCCTTTATCAGGGAATCAAGTCCCTGCATTTTTGAAATGCGGCCGCCGTGTGCGCTTTTCGCCGACGCATCTCGAAAGCAGTTCTATAGACTGCCGTTCATGGACGCGTTTTCCCTCTTGTGCTGCAAATCGGCGACTAAACGACACGACGAGCTAAAAATCTGGCTCTACGTTGCGCTGGCGGCCATAGCATTTGTCATTTACGACAAGGGGGCCGAACTGTTCATCCTCGAACTCGCTTTTGCCGCGGCACTGTGCCTGCGGCAAGGTGCCGCGCTCGCTGCGAGAGCAATTCGAAAATCCGTCAATGTGATCACGGCTATCGGCGTCATGGACCGTGCCGAGGGCAGACAAGTACAGCATTGCATTGCAGGTATTGACCACGTGACAACGGTCACTGTTCGCCGCCGTTCATCGGAAAGCCGGCAGGCCTGCTTCGCGTCACTCGGGTTATCCCACCTCTGCCTGGCTTCACGCCTGCTGCCATTGCCGATCTCGATCGCCCGGCAATAAGCCTGGCGCGACGCACAGTCCAACCGCGGGAGCTGCCCGCTGACCGTCCAGGCTGACGGGCTCACACCCTCGCATGTCTCCCGCGTTTTCATTGGAGACAAACATGAACACCATTGATTTCGGAGGCCGCCTGGCCATCCATCCCGGCGAAGCCTTGTACCTCGTCGGCTACAGCCGCACCCTGCAGGGTGCCAAGAAAACCGCCCGCAACCTCATCTATCGCAACGCCTATCCTCTGCCACTGACCATCGTCGCCGGCCACCAGCGTGTCCTTGTGCGTGACCTGATGCGCTTAACCGGCAACGAAGAATCGGTTTCTCTCGCCGCCGTCGCGCCGGCCACTCCGAAACGGCGCAGCCCGGGCCGTCCGCGCAAGTTGGCACCAACCGTAGGAGCCAGCCATGAGCAATGACAGCATCGTCGTTCGCAAGCGCCGGCCCTATTCCTTGGTACCGGATGATGTTCTGGAGGACACACGTCTCAGCATGCGTGCCCGCCTGGCACTGGGCTGGATGTTGGGTCGTCCAGATGGCTGGGTTATCCGGATCACCCACATGATGAAAGTGCTCGGCATGAGCGAACACATCTGGACCGCGATTCGTAATGAGATCCAACAGGTGGGCTATTACCGGCAAACACGGATCAGGCTGGAGACAGGCAGATTTGTCTGGGAAAAGGAAGTCATCGACTCGCCCGAGACACCATCCCCAAAAGTATCAGGGATGGTCGCAACCACCCCTGGTGCAGCCAGGCATGACGATTCCAGGCCTGATGGTTTCGGGGATATACCACCCTCAAGTAAGCAAGATCAGTTACCACCACCACCTACCTCCTCCAGAAAGCACGCCCAGTCAGAGTCAACACCACAGCAGGTGGTGGAGGATATGGATGAACTGGTTGAAGCGGCTTACTGGCAGGCCATGAAGGCAGACAAGCCGATCATGAACCCGTCGGCATGGCGGGCCAGCGTCAGAAAACGTATTCAAGAAAATGGACCCAGCGCTGAAGACCTGTTGTGTCTCGATGACAGGCGCGCATTCCTCAAGACCCAGGAGCGCCATCAGGCCGAAGAAGCCGAGAAAGCTGCCAAGGCGGCACCCGTCTCAGATCCTGATGTCGCCAGGGAACGTGCGAGCAACCTGAGTCGCTCCTTTGGCAGATCGGCATCGCGCCGGAAAAATCCCGGCAACGGCGAAACGACGGTAAACCACCCTCAAGATGACGGAGAAACTTCATCATGATTCTGGCAATCCTCAATACCAAGGGTGGCGTCGGCAAGACCACCACCGCCCTCAACCTGGCCATTGCCTGCAAGCTGCACGGACGGGATGTTCTGGCTGTCGATGGCGACCGGCAGGGCACCTTGATGGTAGCCCTGTCTGGCCGTGAGGTGGAACCCACGATTCCCTGCGTCCATTACCCCGATGGACAGGCATTGCGTCAGCAGGTGAATCTGGCCAGGGAGCGCTATACCGACATCGTCATCGATGCAGGTGGAAGAGATTCCACGGCCTTGCGTGCTGCCCTGGTGCTGGCCGATCATGTTCTGATTCCATTGCAGCCGAGATCTTTCGATCTCTGGGCATTGAACGATATGACCGGCCTTCTGGCCCAGGCACGCGCTACCCGTGACATCTCGGCCTCCGTCTTCCTGTGCATGGCCGATCCGACTGGCAGGGACAATGCCGAGACGGCTGGATCGTTGCCGCCAGGGGTGGGCTATGTCGATGCGCCAGTGATTCGCCGCAAGGCCGTCGCAATGCTCGCGGCCTTGGGCTGTTCGATCCTCGAATATCCGAGCCGCGACGAGAAGGCTGCCCATGAATACCGCTGCCTGGCCGCTGCGGTATTCGGTTTGCCGAACAGTGAAGTCAGTGGCGAAACGACGGAAGGATGACGGTGAACCGATGGCGAAACTACGGAAACCTGATGTATCGCCTCTGCAGGCCGACATCGACGATTTCATCGATCAGGCCCCGGATGGCAGGAAGTCGCCCAAGCGGACGGAAAGGAAATACTCCATTACCGTGTCGATTGCGCCGGCCGTTCTGGAACGGCTGGATGACTGGGCGCGCGGGAGGGGGATCAGCCGGGCGGCGGCGATTGCTGTGGCGGTGGCGAAGTTGAAATGAGATTTCAATCTTGAAATATAAACGCAAGTTGCGTATAGTTTTCCTATGAAAGCAATCTTCGTCGAATTGCCTGCCTTCGCCAAGTATCGCCCGGAGTATCTGGATGATGAAGGCTTTCGGGATTTGCAGAATTCCTTGATGGCAAACCCGGAAGCTGGTGACGTCATTGAGGGCACGGGAGGGCTGCGAAAGATTCGTCAGCCCGATCCGCGGCGAGGGAAGGGCAAGCGGGGTGGTTTGCGGGTGATCTATTACTGGTGGGACGGCAAGCGGCAATTCTGGCTGTTCACCCTGTATGACAAAGACGAGATGGATGACCTGAGCGCAAAAGAGAAGAAAGCGCTTAAGGACATGCTCAAACGTGAATTGGAGGCAAGACGATGAAAAAACGGAATCTATTTGCCGAGTTGGCCGAAGGCTTTGATGCGCTGGCCGAGGAACGTGCCGGGAAGCGGACGCTGCGTAGTCATGTGGTTGAGGCCAAACCCGCCCCCGAAGTTAGTGCCGACGAGCTGCTGGCGTTGCGGGAGCGTTTGCACCTTTCACGTCCAGTACTGGCCCGCTACCTGCGCACCAATCCCCGCACCTTGGAAAACTGGGAGCAGGGCCGGGCGAAGCCCAACGCACAGGCAGCACTGCTGATCCGTTTGGTGGAGCGCTACCCGGATACGATGGAGCGTCTGGCTCTGGTGTAGGGTCAATTTAAAGGAGTCATAGGATGAAACCAAAAATCAAGTCACGAAATCCTTTCGTGGCGCTCGCCAAGTTCCGTAAGGCGGGCGCCCACGAGAAAACGGCGAAAGCCCTGCGCCGGCACGAAAAGCAAACCTTGGCGAAGACCGTCAAGCAGTCGCCGGA
>CAIYZZ010000008.1 GCA_903930805.1 uncultured Rhodocyclaceae bacterium
AAACAGGCGAAAACCACTTGGGCCGATCGCGACTATTTCATCTATCACCGCGATCACACCGACCGGACCCTGCAGATTTCAAAACCACGCGTGGGGCGTGTTGCACAGAAGTACATCATCGGCTTCGCGCAGCGTTACAACTATCCGGATGGCCGCTTCGCCGGTGTCGTCTCCGCCCCAATTGCGCTTGACCATTTTTCCAATATCCTTGCGCAGTTTGACCTCGGCCCGAAAGGAACACTCAATTTGCGGGATGCCGATCTCGGGCTGATCACTCGGGTTCCCGCCCTTCCCGACAAGCCTGCCGGCCAGATTGGCAACAATGTGGTTTCCAGGGAGCTTCGTCAGCTATTTGATTCTGGCCAGCAGACGATGACCTACTACACGGCGGCCAGCGCGGATGGATTCGAGCGGATATCGACGTTTCGTCGCTTGGCCACGGCACCGATGATGGTGCTCGTCGGCGTGGCCAAGGAAGACTACCTGTCAGGCTGGGCCGAGGAGACATATCGGACACTGGCAATGGCCACCGGCTTCATGGCGCTTTCGGCATTGCTGGGCAGTTTCCTGCTGCGCTTGCTGGGGCAGGCTGAAAAAGATGGGCTGCGGTTACGCCAGTTCAAGGCCATCGTCGACTCGACGGACGATGCGGTCATCGGCAAGACATTGAACGGCATTATTACGAGCTGGAATTCGGGTGCCGAAAAGATATTCGGCTATACGGCCGAAGAAGCGATCGGCAATCCGATGGGGATGCTGATTCCTCCTGAACGCGCGAATGAAGAGCCCGATATTTTGGCGCGCATCGCGCGGTGTGAGCGGGTTACTCACTTTGAGACACTGCGCCGCCGCAAGGACGGTCGCCTGATCAACATCTCCGCCACCATTTCCCCCATTGTGGATGACGGCGGTAACGTGATCGGTGCGTCCAAAATCGCCAGAGATATTACCGGGGACAAGCAGATCGAAGCGGAGCTGGCGCAGTACAGGAATCATCTGGAGAATATGGTTGAAGAGCGTACCGCTGCGCTGTCCATCGCCAAGGAAGCTGCCGAAGCGGCCAACCGCGCAAAGACCGTATTCCTGGCGAACATGAGCCACGAATTGCGCACCCCCATGAATGGCATCATGGGGATGACAGGCCTGGCGCTACGCAGTGCCACTGACCCCAAGCAGGTGAATCAACTCACCAAGGTCACGCAGTCCGCGGAAAAACTGCTGACGATCATCGACGATATTCTCAACTATTCAAAAATGGAATCCGAGCGCCTTACCCTGGAGTCCACCGATTTCAGACTGGATACCGTTCTGGAAGCTCTTGTCGCCCTGAAAGGCCGGGAAGCGAGAGATAAAGGGCTGCAACTAATCACCAACAATACGCCGGGTCTTATGGAGTTGCGGCTCCGCGGTGACGCTCAGCGCATCGGCCAGATTCTTGCTCACCTGACCAGCAATGCCATCAAATTCACTACCGAAGGGTCTGTCACCGTGCGTGCCTTGATGGTAGAAGATAACCCAACTGACGTGCTGGTACGTTTTGAAA
>CAIYZZ010000009.1 GCA_903930805.1 uncultured Rhodocyclaceae bacterium
GCTGCCCCCCACAGGGGGGCGCAAGCATCCTTGGGACGGCCCCGCGGAGGCTTGATCATGCGCGCACTGTTCTGGTTGCTGACGCTTGCCGCCCTGGCCATGGGTGTCGCGCTGCTCGGTCGTTTGACCGATGGTTACGTGCTGTGGGTGATGCCGCCCTGGCGCGTTGAACTGTCGCTCAATCTATTTGTCTTGCTGCAACTGCTGATTTTGCTGGTGGTGTATCTGGCCTTGCGTGCCATCGCCATTACTTTGAACCTGCCGCGCGTCGTCAGCGAATTTCGCGCCCGCCGTGCCCACGCGCGTGACGAGCGCACTGCAACCGAGGCCGTGCGTTTGTTCTGGGAAGGGCGCTATGGCCATGCCCTCAAGAGTGCCGAAAAAGTCGGCGCTGACAGTACGGCGGCCGGCCTGGCCGCACTTGTCGGCCTCAAGGCTGCCCACGCCTTGCACGACGATACGCATATTGCCCGCTGGCGTGTGCGGACGGAAGAGCACGACACAGAAGGCTGGCGCACTGCTCGCCTGATGGCTGAAATCAGGGTGGCGCTCGATGCGCGCGATTTCGCCATGGCCCAGGCGGCACTGGAGCAACTTAGCCAGAAAGAACGCCGAAAGATTTCCGCTCAGCGCCTGGCCTTACGGCTGGCGCAGGGTCAGAGTGACTGGGCCGAGATGTTGCGTGTTACCCGCATCCTCGAGAAGCACAAGGTGCTCACACCGGCACAGGCCCAGCCGCTGCGGTTGCGCGCACATCGCGGCATACTCGACGGCATGCTCGACGAACCGGCGCGGGTAGCGTGTTACTGGCAAGACGTGCCGACAGAAGACCGTCTCGATCTGCAACTGGCGCAACGTGCGGCACACGCACTGACTGCTGCCGGCGCGTGTGCCGAGAGTGCGCACCTGATCGAGGACTATCTCGATGAGCGCTGGGAATCGGTACTGCTGGAAGACTACGCGCGTTGCGCTGGTGGCGACGTGCTGGGACGTATCGCCCACTGTGAAAAGTGGTTGCACACGCAACCGAATGACGCGCTGCTACTGCTGGCGCTGGGACGGCTGTGCGCGCAACGTCAGCTTTGGGGCAAGGCGCAAAGCTATCTCGAAGCCTCGCTCGCCGTCGCATCCACGCGTGCCGCGCATGTTGAATTGGCCAAGCTACTCGACAGCCTCGAAAAGTCGGTGCTGGCGGAACGGCATTACCGGGCTGCAGCAGTGCTCTAGCCGACGGCTAGACCCAGTCGCGCGGCGGCAGGAAGTCAGTGTAGAGCTTTTCCTCGGCACTGCCCGCTTCCGGGTGCCAGCCATAACGCCATTTGACGATGGGCGGTAGTGACATCAGGATCGCCTCGGTGCGTCCACCCGATTGCAGGCCGAACAGCGTGCCGCGATCCCACACCAGGTTGAATTCGACATAGCGGCCGCGCCGATAGGCCTGGAAGTCGCGTTCATGTTCGCCGTAAGCGGTCTCGCGACGATTTGTACAGATCGGCAGATAAGCCTCGATAAAGCTATCGCCGACACTTTGCGTCAGCGCGAAGCAGCGGTCGAAGCCCCCTTCGTTGAGGTCATCGTAGAAGATGCCGCCAATGCCGCGTGGCTCGTTGCGATGCTTGAGGAAGAAATATTCGTCGCACCACTTCTTGTAGCGCGCATGCACGTCAGCGCCGAAGGGCGATAGCGTGTCCTTGCAGGTCGAATGGAAATGCACCGCGTCTGCTGCGAAACCATAGTAGGGCGTGAGATCCATGCCGCCGCCGAACCACCACACGGGGTCCTCGCCTTCCTTGTTTGCAACGAAGCAGCGCACGTTCATGTGCGAGGTCGGACAGTAGGGGTTGCGGGGATGCATTACCAGTGAAATACCCATCGCCTCCCAGCTTCTGCCGGCAAGTTCTGGGCGGTGTGCGGTGGCCGAAGCAGGCAGTTTGTCACCGGTGACATGCGAGAAGTTGACGCCACCGCGCTCGAAGAAATCACCTTCCTCGATCAGGCGCGAGATGCCGCCCCCCCCTTGCGGCCTGGTCCATTCATCGCGGCGGAAGGGTTGGCCGTCGAACTCCGCCAGTGCCGCGACGATGCGATCCTGCAAGCCCGTGAAATAGGCGCGGACGGCGACGCTATCCATTAGCGCTTGATGGCGCGGTGGCCGATATCACGACGAAACTGCATGCCATCGAAACGGATGTCGTCGGTGATCTCATAGGCGCGTTTTTGCGCCGAGCGCACGGTGTCGCCCAGTGCGGTAACGCAAAGCACGCGGCCGCCGGCGGTGACGACGTGGCCATCTTTCTCGGTCGTGCCGGCATGGAAGACGTGATCGTCCGCAGAAGACTTGCCGAGCCCGTGGATGACGTCGCCCTTGCGCGGGGTTTCCGGGTAGTTGTGTGCGGCGAGCACGACGCCGAGTGCGACACGGCGATCCCAATCGGCCTGGGCCTTGTCGAGATGGCCGTCAATGGCGGCATCGACGATCTCGACGAAGTCGCTCTTCAAACGCAGCATGATCGGCTGTGTCTCGGGGTCGCCCATGCGGCAGTTGAATTCGAGCACCTTTAGAGTACCGTCCGGTTTGATCATCAGCCCGGCATACAGAAAACCGGTGAACAAGATGCCGTCCTGCTCCATGCCACGCAGTGTCGGCTGGATGACCTCGCGCATTACGCGGGCGTGGATCTCGGGGGTGACGACAGGCGCCGGCGAGTAGGCGCCCATGCCGCCGGTGTTCGGACCTTCGTCGTTGTCCTTGAGGCGCTTGTGATCCTGGCTGGTGGCGAGCGCCAGCGCATGATGGCCGTCGGCCATGACGATGAAGCTGGCTTCCTCGCCGTCGAGGAATTCTTCGATGACGACGCGGCTGCCGGCATCGCCCAATTTGTTGCCGGAAAGCATGTCGTCGATGGCGCGGTGCGCAGCGTCGGCAAACATCGCGACAACGACGCCTTTCCCGGCGGCGAGGCCGTCGGCCTTGATGACAATGGGCGCGCCTTCGGCATCGATGTAGGCATGTGCTTCAGCGGTGTCGCTGAAGGTGCGAAATTTCGCCGTCGGAATGTTGTGACGGTGCATGAACTGCTTGGCAAAATCCTTCGAACTTTCGAGCTGTGCCGCGGCCTTGGTGGGGCCGAAGATACGCAATTCGGCGGCGCGGAAAGCGTCGACGATGCCGGCGGCGAGCGGAGCCTCGGGGCCGACCACCGTGGCATGGATGTCGTTGTCGCGGGCGAAGGCGACGAGATCGTGGATGGCGGTGAGTGGCAGGTTCTCCAGGCCGTCCTCGTGTGCCGTGCCGGCATTGCCGGGCGCGACATAGATTTTCTGTACCTTCGGTGACTGTGCCAGCCGCCAGGCCAGTGCGTGTTCGCGGCCGCCGGAACCGATGACGAGAAGTTTCATGATGCCGGTGTCCTTAATGCCTGAAGTGGCGGAAGCCGGTGAACACCATCGCGATGTTGTGCTCGTCGGCGGCGGCGATCACCTCGGCGTCGCGCACCGAGCCGCCGGGCTGGATCACGGCTGTCGCGCCCGCCTTGGCCAGCACGTCGAGCCCGTCGCGGAAGGGGAAGAAGGCATCCGATGCCACCACCGAACCGGCGACGGTCATCTTGTTGTTCTCGGCCTTGATAGCGGCGATGCGCGCTGAGTCGACGCGGCTCATCTGACCGGCGCCGACGCCGACGGTCATGGCATCCTTGCAATAGACGATGGCGTTCGATTTGACGTACTTGGCAACTTTCCATGCGAACAGGAGGTCGCGCATTTCCTGCTCGGTCGGCAAGCGTTTCGTCACGACCTTGATGTCGCTTTGCGTGATGCGCGCCTCATCGGCTGTCTGAACCAGCAGGCCACCGCCGACGCGCTTGAAGTCGAAGGCACCGGAGTTGGCCCCCATGGGTACCACAAGTACGCGCAGGTTCTGTTTGGCACCGAATACCACGCGCGCTTCGGCGGTTATTTCCGGCGCGATGATGACTTCGGCAAACTGGCCGGCAACCGCTTCGGCCGTGGCCTTGTCGATCGCACAGTTGAAAGCGATGATGCCGCCGAAGGCCGAAGTCGGGTCGGTAGAGAAGGCGCGGCGGTAGGCTTCTTCCGCCGTCGTGCCGAGCGCCACGCCACAGGGATTGGCATGCTTGACGATGACGCAGGTCGGGCTTGCCGAGTCAAAAGTCTTCACCGCCTCCCATGCCGCATCGGAATCGCCGATGTTGTTGTAGGAAAGTTCCTTGCCCTGCAGTTGCTGGTAGCTAGCGATGGTGCCGGAGGGTGGCGTTGGCTCGCGATAGAACGCAGCCTGCTGGTGCGGGTTCTCGCCGTAGCGCATGGTGTCGGCCTTGTCGAAGGCCAGTTGCAGACGCTCGGGGAAGGTGGTCGGCTTGTTATGCTGATCCAGGCTCGTGAGCCAGTTGGCAATGGCACTGTCGTAGCGCGCGGTATGCACGAAGGCTTTCTTGGCAAGGCTGAAGCGCGTGGCGGCGGAAATCGCGCAATTGTTCGTTTTCAGTTCCGCGACGATGCCGGCGTAGTCTTCGGGATCTGTCACGACCGCGCAACCGCCTTTTTCGTTGCCATGGTTCTTCGCTGCGGCGCGCACCATGGTTGGGCCACCGATATCGATGTTCTCGATGGCGTCCTCGAGCGTGCAATCTTTTTTGGCGATTGTTTGCGCGAATGGGTAGAGATTGACGACGACGAGGTCAATGGTCGGAATGTCATGTTTGGCCATGGTGGTCGCGTGCTCGGCGTTGCCGCGAATGCCGAGGATGCCGCCATGCACTTTGGGATGCAGGGTCTTGACGCGGCCGTCGAGCATCTCGGGGAAGCCGGTGTAATCGGATACGTCGGTGACGGCAAGCCCAGCATCGCGTAGCAGCTTGGCGGTGCCGCCGGTGGACAGCAGCTTGATGCCGAGGGTGGCGAGTTCGCGCGCAAAGTCGACGGTGCCGCGCTTGTCGGAAACGCTGATGAGAGCTTGTGTAACTTTCATGTCTTCACCTGTTCAAGAGAGATTGTGGTCGGCGAGCTTGCGCCGCAACGTGCTACGACTGATGCCCAGCATCTCGGCAGCCACGGTCTGGTTGCCCTGGGCTTGTTTTAGAACGACTTCGAGCATCGGCTTTTCGACGCACGCGAGCACCATGTCGTAGATCGCATGCGGCGCCTCGCCGTCGAGGTCGCGAAAGTAGCGGTTGAGATTGCGGCGGACGCAATCGGCGATATCTGTGCTCATGCGGCGTCCCGGTAGGGGAGTGGATCGTTGGCGCTGTGTGCGCTGGCGGAGCCGAGAAAGAATTCGTCAGTGGCGGCCAGCTGCGCATCAATGTTTTCCAGCTGATTCATGGCGTGACGAAACCGCGCGGCACCGACGATACCTTTGGTGTACCAGGAGATGTGCTTGCGCGCGATTCTGACGCCGGTGTCCTCACCATAGAAACTGTATAGATCGGCGAGGTGGGCGCGCAGGATGGCGTGGATCTCGGTAAAAGTCGGCGCTGGTGGGACGGCACCGGTGGCGAAGAAATGTTCGATTTCGCGGAATAGCCAAGGTTTCCCTTGAGCCGCGCGGCCGATCATCACACCATCAGCCTGCGTGTAATCCAGCACGGCTTTGGCTTTTTGCGGCGTCGTGATGTCGCCGTTGGCGATGACCGGAATTTTCACCTGCGATTTCACCAGCGCGATGGTGTCGTATTCCGCTTCACCCATGTA
>CAIYZZ010000010.1 GCA_903930805.1 uncultured Rhodocyclaceae bacterium
TACTGGCTGGGCTCCAGCCTGTATCAGCAAAAGCAATATGCCAAGGCCGCCGAAACATTCGGCCGCGTTGCCACCACCTGGCCAACCGACACCAAGGCACCGGACGCACTGCAGCAACAGGCGAATGCACTGGTCGAAGCCAGAGATGTCAAGGGTGCGATCAAGGCGCTGGAAACACTGGTGGAGAAATACCCGACCAGCCCTACCGTCGAAACCGCCCGTACTCGGCTAAAAACACTCGCCCCCAAGAAAAAGTAGTGGCGTCTGGCGTGACGAACAGCGCGGCAAACTGCGCAACAATCACCTTGCGCGTCAGCGAGATATTCCATTCCCTTCAGGGTGAATCCACCCGCGCCGGCCTGCCCACGGTATTTGTGCGCCTCACCGGTTGCCCGTTGCGCTGCACCTGGTGCGACACCGCCTATGCCTTCAGCGGCGGTGAAACGCTGGCAATTCCCGCCATTCTCGAACGTGTCGCCGCCTGCGCTTGCCCGACCGTCTGTGTTACCGGCGGCGAACCGCTTGCACAGGCCAACTGCCATTCCCTGCTGACAGCGCTATGCGATGCCGGCTACGCGGTATCGCTCGAAACCTCCGGGGCGCTCGATATCAGCGATGTGGATGAACGGGTCTCCCGTATCGTCGATTTGAAGGCGCCGGAATCAGGTGAAAGCGCAAAAAACCGCTGGGAGAATCTCACCCTATTGCGCCCCATCGACGAACTCAAACTGGTGTTGGCTTCGCGTACCGACTACGACTGGGCTGTGGCGGCGTGCCACCAGCACCGACTTTTCGCACGCTGCCCGGTACTGTTCTCTCCGGTATGGGACACACTGCCCCCCGCACAACTGGCCGCATGGATCTTGCAGGACCGTCTGCCGGTACGCATGCAACTGCAAATGCACAAAGTCATCTGGGGCAACGAACGTGGCAGATAACGTGGCAACCAAGTCTGCAGTTGTCCTGCTTTCCGGCGGACTGGATTCCGCGACCTGTCTGGCCATGGCGCAAAGCACAGGCTTCACCTGCCACTGCCTCTCGGTTGATTATGGTCAGCGCCATGCTGCCGAACTCACTGCGGCAGCGCGCGTTGCCGCAGCGCTGGGTGCACGCGAGCATCGCGTCGTGCACCTCGACATCGGCCAGTTCGGCGGCTCTGCATTGACTGACCCGGGCATTGCTGTACCCATCAGCGGACTGAAGCCCGGTATTCCCGTCACCTATGTGCCGGCGCGTAATACCATCATGCTGGCGCTGGCGCTGGGCTGGGCAGAAATCCTCGGTGCCCGGGACATTTTTGTCGGCGTGAATGCCGTCGATTACTCGGGCTATCCCGACTGTCGACCGGAGTTCATCCGCGCGTTTGAGCGGCTGGCGAATCTCGCCACAAAAGCGAGTGATGAAGGACATCTACTGACCCTGCACGCCCCGTTGATCAAACTATCCAAGGCCAACATCATCCATTGTGGCGCGGCGCTCGGTATCGATTATGGGCTCACCGTGTCGTGCTATCAGGCAGATGCCGCAGGCCGCGCCTGTGGCCTGTGCGATGCCTGTCGCCTGCGCCGCGACGGCTTTACCACTGCTGGCGTACCTGATCCGACACGTTATACGACTTGAGGGTAGAATTTTTCCCGACTGCTGACCAAGGAGAAAAGCATGGAATTCACCATTCACCATCAGGTACTGCTTACCATCTTCGGCCTCGCCGTTGTCATGGGCGCGGTTGCCAACAAGACCAATTTCTGCACCATGGGTGCCGTCTCTGACTGGGTCAACATGGACGACACCGGTCGCCTACGCGCCTGGCTGCTCGCTGCCGCCGTGGCGATACTCGGTGTAGTCGCCATCGAGGCGGGCGGAATAGCCTCGCTCGCCGCCACCTTTCCGCCCTACCGCAGCACACAGTTCGCCTGGCTACGCTACCTCCTCGGCGGCCTGCTGTTCGGCATCGGCATGACGCTTGCCTCCGGCTGCGGCAACAAAACGCTGGTACGCATCGGCGGCGGTAACCTCAAGTCGGTAGTCGTGCTCCTGATCGCCAGCATCTGCGCCTACCTGATGCTGTGGACCGACTTCTACGACAACGCCTTCGGCAAACTGGTCGGTGCAACCACGATCAACCTGGCAGGCAGTGGTTTCAAAAGTCAGGCCGTAGGAGATCTGCTGGGTGTCGGCAACACCGTCGCCGGGCTTGCCATCGCCGGCGCCGTCGTCGCCTTCGTGTTGGCCTCACGCGAGTTTCGCACCAATGCCGACAACCTGCTGGCCGGCATCGTCATCGGCCTGATCGTCGTTGGCGGCTGGTATGTCACCGGCGGCGCGCTGGGCACCGAGTGGAAGGAGTACGCCGAGTTCGCCGACGTGAAGCCGCTGCGCGTGGAAACCCAGTCATTCACCTTCATCAGCGCCATGGGTGACGGCGCACGCTATGTCATGAACCCGCAAAATACCTCACTTATCAACTTCGGTATCGTCGCCATGATCGGCATTATTGTCGGCTCGTTCCTGTGGGCAATCTTCAGTCGCGGTTTCCGTATCGAGTGGTTCGTCTCCGGCAGCGATTTCCTCAACCATGCCTTCGGCGCGGTATTGATGGGCATCGGTGGAGTGCTGGCAATGGGCTGTACGGTCGGCCAAGCAATCACTGGCGTATCTACGCTTGCACTTGGCTCCATGCTCACCTTTTCCGCCATCGTCGCCGGGGCAGCCGCGACCATGAAATATCAGTACTGGCGCATGATGCGGGAAGCCTGAGATCTGATTAGGCGCACATGAAATAATCCGTCCGGGGGGTTTGCGTGGAATCTCCGAATCGATATAATCCGCGCCTCTCGTGGGTGGTTAGCTCAGTTGGTAGAGCAGTTGGCTTTTAACCAATTGGTCACAGGTTCAAATCCTGTACCACCCACCACCCTCTTCTGCACTTGATCACAAGATGGGCTGTTAGCTCAGTTGGTAGAGCAGCGGACTCTTAATCCGTAGGTCGAGTGTTCGAGCCACTCACAGCCCACCAGTCATACCAAGGCCTCCAGCGATGGTGGCTTTTTTACTTGTGGTCTGGGGTTACGCCGGGGTTACATATCCGAGATCCTGTAACTCCGTCACCACCGTAAGACCAACAACTCTACTTACCCGCGAACCACTGCGCCGCGACCGGTGCGCTGGTTATTTGGGAGGACTTAAAAGGGGACATTTTCCTAATAATATTTATATTAGGAGTTTGTCCCCTTTTGCGCGATGGCTCACTTCGCCACCGTCACCCGCACCTCCACACGGCCAGTCGCCCGGTACGATTCGCAAGGATGGCCGCTATCTCGTGGGAAGCGCAACGCTCAAGAGATTGGCTATCTCAGGAATCATCACTTTCATTTGCGCCATGATTGTACTAAGATACGTACAACAACTTTGAGGATATGCGATGGACACTCTTACTTACAGCTTTACTCGGCAACATTTTTCTGAAGTCATGGACAAGGTCAATGATGATCGAAATCCTGTGCTCGTCACTCGGCAGAAGGGCAAGGCAGTGGTGATGATGTCACTTGATGATTTCAACGCTCTCGAGGAGACAGCATATCTTCTGCGCA
>CAIYZZ010000011.1 GCA_903930805.1 uncultured Rhodocyclaceae bacterium
CCGAACCTATCGACGTACTGAGGAAATCACCAACCTGGCGCAGGAGCTGGGGCAGGAGCTGGGTGACAGTGTGGTCGATTTTGCCTCATTGGGCACGGCGCAGAGTCAGGAAGAAGCGCCGGTCGTCAAGTTATTGCAGACTATTTTTGACGATGCAGTGCAGGTCAAGGCATCTGACATCCATATTGAACCGCAGGAAGACAAGCTCGTCATCCGTTTTCGTATCGACGGCGTGCTGCATCTGCAAACCGAAGCCGACCGCCGAATCTCCACAGCGCTGGTGCTGCGGTTGAAACTGACTTCCGGGCTGGATATTTCCGAAAAGCGTTTGCCGCAGGATGGCCGCTTCAACATGCGCGTACGCCAGCAGCCGGTCGACGTGCGTATTTCCACCATGCCGACGCAATATGGCGAATCGGTGGTGATGCGCTTGCTGATCCAGAATTCGGCCGGGTTCTCACTGGAAAAACTCGGCATGCCTCACGACATGCTGGAACGATTCCGCAAATTAATCCATCGTCCCAGCGGCATGGTGCTGGTCACCGGTCCGACCGGTTCCGGTAAAACGACCACGCTTTATTCCGCGCTGGCCGAAGTCAACTCGACCGCTAACAAGATCATCACCGTCGAAGACCCGGTGGAATATATCCTGGGTGGCATAAATCAGGTGCAGGTGTCCGAGCAGGTTGGGCTGACTTTCTCGGCGGCTCTACGTTCCATTCTCCGTCAGGCGCCAAACGTCATCATGATCGGGGAAATTCGCGATTTGGAGACCGCCTCCATCGCGATCAACGCCTCGCTGACCGGCCATTTGGTTTTCTCCACGCTGCACACTAACGACGCTCCCGGCGCCGTGACCCGTCTGATTGACATCGGGGTGAAGCCCTTCTTGGTGGCTTCCTCCACCCGCGCGCTGATGGCGCAACGGCTGGTGCGAAAAATTTGCAAACAGTGCGGAGCGCCGACCGTTCCGACCGATGAGGAATTGCGCTTGCTGGGGCTGAATGCCTCGCACATTCAGAGCGCGACCTTCAAGAAAGGCAAGGGCTGCGGCAACTGCAACAACACCGGTTGCCGTGGTCGTATGGGAATTTTTGAAGTTTTTGTCATAGACGACGAGGCGCGAAAATTGATCTATGACAAGGTCCCCTCTTCGGTTTTGCGCCAGCGGGCGCGCGAGATGGGGATGCGCACCTTGCGCGAAGACGGCATCCGCAAAGTGCTCGGCGGCTTGACCACCGCAGAGGAAGTCATCCGCGCCACTGTGGGCGACGCAGATTAAGCCGCTCCCGGATATGAAACCGTTTGCACCAAGCTTTTCGTGGCGGACTGATCCGCCGAGGTTCTCTTTGAGTTAGACAGGAATTTACCATGGCATACGCGATGTCCGATTTGTTGGGTTTGATCGTGGAACAGGGCGGCTCCGACCTGCACATCCGGGTTGGCACTCCGCCGGTGATCCGCGTTCACGGAATTCTGCACCGGGTCGAAGGCCCGCCGCTGACGCCGGAAGACGCGGAGGAACTGATGCGCAGCATCACCTCCGACGATCATATCCAGCACGTCCGTGAGCGCGGTGGTGCGGACTTTGGGTTTGCTTTCGGCGAAGCGGCGCGCTTCCGCGTCAGTGTGTTCAAGGAGAAAGGCAATTTCGGCCTGGTGCTGCGGCAGATTCCCAACAAGCTCCTGACGATGGAGCAAATCGGCATTCCGCCAAGCGCCTTGGAACTGCTCTACAAACCTCGCGGACTGGTCCTCGTCACCGGTCCCACCGGCTCGGGCAAGACCACAACGCTCTACTCGGCGCTCTCCCGCCTGAACGAGGTGGCCTGGAACATCTGTACCGCCGAGGACCCCGTCGAGTTCAACTTCTTCGGGATCAACC
>CAIYZZ010000012.1 GCA_903930805.1 uncultured Rhodocyclaceae bacterium
CGCCGACTTTTCCATTTCTACTCATTGCGGCTGAGCTAGAATCCGCCCACCGCAAATCCCGGATTGCAACTCATCGTGGTTCACGAACACGTCGCTGCCGTCGATATGGGTTCCAACAGCTTTCGCCTGCAGGTCGGACGCATCGTTGGTAACCAGATCTATCCGCAGGATGGCCTCAAGGAGACGGTGCGCCTAGCTGCCGGGCTGACCAGTGACAAGTTGCTCGATGCGACTTCGCAGCAGCGGGCGCTGGAGGCTTTGTCCCGCTTTGGCGAACGCCTGCGTGGCTTTGCGCCCGAGGCCGTGCGGGCGGTGGCCACCAACACCCTGCGTGTCGCCAAGAACGGCCCGCAGTTTCTGCTGCAAGCCGAGGCGGCGCTGGGTTTTCCCATCGAGATCATCGCCGGTCGAGAAGAGGCTCGCCTGATCTATCTGGGTGTCGCGCATACCTTGCCCAATCCGCGCATCCGCCACCTCGTTGTCGATATCGGTGGCGGGTCGACGGAGTTCATCATCGGCCAGAATATCGAGCCGATCCGCCTCGAATCGCTTTACATGGGCTGTGTCAGTTTCAGCCTGCGCTATTTTCCGCACGGTCGTATCGACAAGCGTGGCATGAAGAATGCCGAACTGGCCGCGCGGCGCGAGTTGCAGACGATCGTGCATGCCTACCGTGACACCGGCTGGGACGAGGCAGTTGGTTCTTCGGGCACGGCCAAGGCGATTTGCGACATTCTCGAATTAAATGGCTTTGCCGATGGCAGCATCACGCGTGAGGGGCTCGAGCGCTTGCGTAACCGTCTGGTAGAGGCGGGGGCGGCCGATCGTGCGCGTCTGGAGGGCATGCGCCCAGACCGCGTGCCGGTGATTACGGGTGGCGTAGCGATCATGTCGGCGGTGTTCAAGGAGTTCGGTCTCGAACGCATGACGTTTTCTGACGGTGCCTTGCGCCTTGGCGTCCTGTATGACCTGATCGGACGTTATCACCACGACGATTTGCGCGAGGCCACGGTCAACCGCTTCATGCAGCGCTACGAGGTTGATCACTTGCAGGCGGCGCGCGTCAGCCTGACGGCGCTGGAGATTTTTCGGCAGCTGCGCCCTGACGATCCCATTGAGGATTCGGTCGCCGCGCAATTTCTCACCTGGGCGGCGCGCTTGCATGAAATCGGCATTTCGGTGGCGCACTCGAGTTTCCACAAGCACAGCGCCTATATCCTGACGAATGCCGACATGCCGGGTTTCTCCAAGCGCGACCAGGCGCTACTGGCGCGCTTGGTGTTGGCGCATCGCGGCAAGCTCGAACGTGTCCAGTCCCTGACGCGCATCGCACCCGAATGGATACTGATACTTTGTTTGCGCCTTGCAGCCTTGTTGCATCGGGCGCGCGACGATGCACCCATGCCGACGATAATCGTCGTCAATACCGACAGCGGTTTTCAGTTGCAGATCGACAAAGTCTGGCTGGAGGGCGCACCGCTGACCGCCGCCGTACTGGAAGAAGAAGCCCCGCAGTGGGCGAATGTCGGTATCGAGTTCAAGCTGCGCGCGCGGCGGCGATAGGCATGCGCATGCACGAGGCTGACTTCACCGAAACGCAGGGCGATACCGACTGGCCCACGCTGACACTCACCGGGCGCTGGACCTTGCGTGCGCTTGCCAAGGTTGGCGCAGATTGGCAAAGCCGTTTGCGGGAAAAAGGCGGGCGGGGCGGCATTAGCTGGAACTGCATGGACATCGAAGCGCTCGACTCGGCAGGTGCGCTGCTGCTGTGGCGTGTCTGGGGCGGGAAACTGCCCGAAACCCTGTTGCTTCAGCCAGGACACCTGCGCGTTTTCGAGCGTATTGCTGCCGCCGAAAAGGGTGCAACTACTGTCGAACCGCTGCCGCGCTCACCTTTCGAAAGTGTCATCGTGCTGGGATCGGGTGTGCTGGCACTGTGGCGCCATGTGCAGTCCTTCGTGGCTCTGCTCGGACAACTGATACTCGACTGGTTGCACCTGCTGCGGCATCCAGCCGATTTTCCGAAGCGCGAAGTCTCCGCCAATCTTTTCAAGAGTGGTGTGCTGGCGATGCCGGTGACGGCACTGGTGGGTTTCCTCATCGGCGTGGTGCTGTCCTATCTGTCGTCGCTGCAGCTGCGCCAGTTTGGGGCCGACATCTTCATCGTCAATATTTTGGGCCTCGGCATCATTCGCGAACTCGGGCCGGTGCTCGTTGCAGTGCTGGTGGCCGGGCGCTCGGGTTCGGCGATGACGGCGCAACTGGGTGTGATGCGCGTGACCGAAGAGATTGACGCGCTGTCGACCATGGGCGTGCCGCGCAGCCTGCGTCTGATTTTTCCCAAGGTGATGGCGCTGGGTATCGCCATGCCCTTTCTGGTGTTATGGACGACGGCGATCGCGCTGATTGGTGGCATGGTTTCCGCGCAGTTGCAGCTTGATATCAGCTACGGCTATTTCTTCGAGACCTTGCCCAAGGCGGTGCCGGCGGCGAACCTCTGGATCGGCCTCGCCAAGGGTGTCGTGTTTGGTATTGCCATCGCGCTGGTGGCCTGCCATTTCGGCTTACGCGTGCAGCCAAATACCGAAAGCCTCTCGGCCAACACGACGTCCTCGGTTGTGTCGGCAATCACGGTGGTGATCGTGCTCGATTCCGTGTTTGCCATTGCCACGCGCGGCATCGGCTTGCCAAAAATGTAATGGCCGCGCGCGCGCCTGTCGTTGCCATTCGCGAATTGTCGACCCGCTTCGGCGAGACTTGGATTCATCGTGCGCTCAATCTGGAGATTGCTGCGGGCGAGTTGGTGGCGTTGGTGGGCGGTTCGGGTAGCGGCAAGACGACGTTGCTGCGCCAGATGATCGGCCTGCTCACGCCGACACAAGGGGATATCCAGTTGTTCGGCGAGCCATTGTTCGGCGGCGGGGTGGTGCGCGAGCGCGCCTTGCGCCAGCGTTTTGGCGTGCTGTTCCAGCAGGGGGCACTATTTTCCGCTTTCAATGTCTTCGACAATATTGCTTTTCCGCTGCGCGAGCTCAAGTGCCTGGATGAGGCGACGATTCACGATCTGGTCATGCTCAAGCTCGAGATGGTCGAACTGCTGCCACGCCATTCCCTGCTGATGCCGGCGGAACTCTC
>CAIYZZ010000013.1 GCA_903930805.1 uncultured Rhodocyclaceae bacterium
CCAACGAGGAGATTCACCATGAAAAAAATAATACTTGCCACCCTGCTCGCCACTGCCTCACTCACTGCTCAGGCGGCCGATAGCGTCAAGATTGGCTTTCTTTCCACGCTCTCAGGCCCCGCCGCCGGTCTCGGTGTGGACATCCGCGACGGCTTTCAACTGGCGATGAAGCATCTGAACGGCAAGCTCGGCAACCTGCCCGCCGAGGTCATCATCGCCGATGACAAGCAGGATCCGAACGCCGCCAAGCAGGCCGCCGAGCGTTTTCTCAAGAAGGACAAGGTCGATTTCATGACCGGCATCGTCTTCTCGAACATCATGCTCACCGTCGGCAAGTCGGTCTTTGACAGCCAGACCTTCTACATCTCCCCCAACGCTGGCCCCTCGCAGCTCGCCGGTGAAGAGTGCAACCCCTATTTTTTCAACGTTTCCTGGCAGAACGACAACGTTGCCGAAGCAATGGGTAAATGGGCAAGCGATCAGGGCTTCAAAAAGACCGTCATCTTCGCCCCCAACTATCCGGCCGGCAAGGATGCTGCCAACGGCTTCAAGCGCTACTACAAGGGTAGTGTCGCCGACGAGATGTACACCAAGCTTGGTCAGTTGGACTACGCCGCCGAACTCGCCCAAGCGCGCGCCGCTCAGCCCGACGCCGTATTCTTCTTCTTGCCGGGCGGCATGGGTATCAATTTCATCAAGCAGTTCGTCGCCGCTGGTTTGTCCAAGGACATCCGTCTGATCACCTCAGGTTTCTCAGCCGACGAGGACACCATCAAGGCGGTTGGCACGCCGATGCTCGGACTGTTCAATTCGAGTCACTGGGCCTACGACCTCGACAACGCCGCCAACAAGAAATTCTCCGCCGCTTTTGAGAAAGAATATGGCCGCCTGCCTTCGCTTTACGCCTCGCAGGGCTACGATGCTGCCATGCTGATGGATTCCGCCGTGCGCCAGACCAAGGGCAAGCTCGACGACAAGGCTGCGGTAAGAAAGGCCCTCGAAGTCGCCAAGTTCGCCTCAGTGCGCGGCAAGTTCAAGTTCAACACCAACCACTATCCCGTGCAGGACTACTACCTGCGCCTCGTACGTCAGGACGAAAAGGGCCGCATTACCAACAAGCTGATGGGAACCATCTTCACCGATCACGCCGATGCTTATGTCGGCCAGTGCAAGATGGCAAAGTAAAAAGTCGGCGCTGGCGGGACGGCTGTACTTAGAAGTTCAACATTTCCCGCGCATGTTTGCGGGTGGTTTCGGTAATTTTTACCCCACCCAGCATGCGGGCGACTTCCTCGATGCGGCCGTTGGCGTCGAGGGGGGTAACGCGGCTCACCGTGCCCGACCCCTGCGTTTCCTTGGCGATCGACCACTGCCAGTCGGCACGTGCCGCAACTTGCGGCAGGTGGGTAACGCACAGCACCTGCCGCTCCGCACCGAGTTGCTTGAGCATCTGGCCGACGATTTCGGCAACGCGACCGCCGATACCAACATCCACCTCATCGAAGATCAGCGTGCCAGCCGCGTGTGACTGGCTGGCGATCACTTGCAGGGCGAGGCCAATGCGCGAGAGTTCGCCGCCCGAGGCAACCTTGGCCATTGGTCGTAGCGGCTGGCCGGTATTGGCCGTGACCAGGAATTCGACAGATTCAAGCCCGTAGGATACCCCTTCAGCAAGCGGCGTCAGCGCCACTTCAAAGCATCCGCCGACCATCGCCAGTTCCTGCATGGCAGCGCTGACTGCTGCGGTCAAAGCCTGGGCGGCACGCATGCGCTCCTTGCTCAGGCGTTCCGCCACCTTGCGGTAGGCCGCCTCGCTCTGGCGTTCGCATGCGGCGAGGGCTTCGGGATCGGCAGCCAGCGTCAGTTCGGCCAGGCGGGCTACCAGGCGGGCGAGAACATCGGGTAATTCTTCGGCGGTAGTACGATGTTTGCGCGCCATCTGGGTGACGGCATCGATACGGGCATCGAGTTCGCTCAAACGCGCAGGGTCAAGATCAAGCCGGTCGCGGTAACGCCGTAACGCCAGCGCCGCTTCTTCCAGTTGGATCAAGGCACTCTCGAACAGTTGGGCGGCATCGCCAATAGCCGCATCATAGGTGGTGAGTTCGGTCAGTCGCCCGCTCGCGTGTTGCAAGGCCTCAAGCGCTGCAGCATCGCCATCGTCGAGCACGGCCAGCGCGGCATCGCTGGCTTCTAGCAGGCTGGCCGCATGGGCCAAACGACGTTGTTCGTGCTCGATCTCTTGCCATTGCTGCGGTTCGAAAGCCAGTACAGAAAGTTCCTTGACCTGCCATTCGATCAACTCACGTTCGCGTGCCGTGGCCGCTACATCCTGCTCTGCGGCCTGGCGCGCCTCGCGCAGCTTTTTCCAGGCGGCATACAGATCGCCCACCTCACGCACCAGCGCACCGACATGTGCGCCTGCATACTCGTCGAGCAGCGCACGCTGGGCATCGGTACGCAACAACGAGTGGTGGGCATTCTGGCCATGGATGTCGGCAAGAAAGTCGGCCGCTTCGCGCAACTGGCCAAGCGTTGCCGCCGCACCGTTCAGGTAAGCGCGCGAACGACCACCGGCATCGACGACACGCCGCAGAATGCAGGTGTCCGTATCGAAATCGTTGGCTGCCAGCCAGTCGGCCAGCGCAGAACCGGGAGCAACTTCGAACTCAGCCGATACCTCGGCCTTTTCGCTGCCGGTCCGCACCACCGTCGCATCGGCACGTTCGCCCAGCGCCAGCGACAGGGCATCGACGAGGATGGATTTTCCCGCGCCGGTTTCGCCAGTCAAAGCACCAAAACCGGCGGAAAATTCTAGGTCGAGCCGGTCGACAATGACAAAATCACGGATGACAAGGCGCAGCAACATGATCAGTGGCGCGGTGCGGAGCTCCAGTGCAGCTTCTCGCGCAGCATGGCGAAATAGCTGTAGCCGGGCGGGTGCAGGAGGGTGACGGCATGCGCCGAACGGGCAATGCGCACAGTATCGCCCGCCTGGGCGTCGAAATGGCTCTGGCCGTCGAAATGCACGCTGGCATCATGCGGCGTGATGAGCATCAAATCGACACGGCTATTGTCGGAAATCGTGATAGGCCGATAGGTCAGCGCATGCGGGCACAGCGGCACGAGCGCGATGCCCGGCACCGCCGGATGCAGAATGGGGCCGTTGGCCGAGAGCGCATACGCAGTCGAGCCAGTAGGCGTGGCGACGATCATGCCGTCGGCGCGCAGCACATAGAGAAATTCGCCATCAACACGCACTTCAATTTCGATTAGGCGCCCCATGTCGCCCTTGTTGACGACGACGTCGTTGAGCGCGAAAGTCTGGAACACTTCCTGCCCACCGCGCCACACCTGCGCATCGAGAAGCAGGCGCCGATCCTCGGTGAATTCGCCGGCCAGCAGGCGATCGATCGCCGTCAGCATGTCGGCGCGGGCGATGTCGGTCATGAAACCCAGGCGCCCCTGGTTGATGCCGACGAGTGGCACATCATGTTCGGCCAAGCGCCGGGCGGCGCTAAGCAAGGTGCCGTCACCGCCAATGACGATGGCGACATCGGAAAACTCGGCAATTTTCTCGAAACTTGCGGCAGCTTCGGGCACGCCAAGCGCTATAGCGGTTTCGGCTTTGACCCAGACCGTCAGTTGCCCGTCATTGATATTACGTAGGTGGTCCAGCAACGTCAGCAAGGCATCGGCGACAGCGGGACTGGCGTCCTTGCCGATCAGGGCGATGGTGTGGATTTTCATGTTTTGCGCACCGGTTTGAAAAGTTTCTCGAAGGCAGGCGGCAACAGGCAGTTTTGCAGTGTGCGCTGGGTGAACAGGTGGCGGCCGTCGCAGACAAAGCCGAGCTCTTCCCAATCCACCGCATCGTTGAGCATGTCGGTGACCAGAGGCAAATCCATGCCCGACACTTTGGGGAACAGCGCCAGTACCGCACCGTCGTAATTGGGACAGTCGTGAAGAAAGAAAGGGCGGGGCCGGCGAGTCTTGCAATTCACATAGATACGCGGCGCGGCGGACACATGGTGCAGCCGTCCCCAGTGCCACCAGTTCGATTCATCAAAGGGACGTACGCGCCGCGCCAGCAATTTTTCCTTGTGCGCTTCGAGCTGCGGGTGAGGCTGACCAAAGATCATGCGCCGCGTCAGTCCGTCATCCACCGTTTTCGAGCAGACGAATTCGGCGTTGCCTTGCGGGTGCTCGAAAACCTCGTCGGCTCCTGAAACCGCACCCACCTTGACGTCGAACAATTCTGACAAAGACAATCGATAGTTGCCGCGCAGGAACATCAACTGCCCATCGACCAGCGAAAAATGCCGGCCGTCATTAAGACGCCGGGTGTGGCGGCCGCGTTCGAAACGGAAGATGGCGCAATTCGGGTTGTGCGAACCGAAGATGCGCGCATCGCCGGTTTCGATGAAGTCGGTAATGTCGCCTTCTTCAAACAAAAAAGAATTCAACTTGCGCGCAGCAGTCAGCTTGGTAAATTCACGTGGCACGATAAAAACCAGTTCGCCGCCGCGTCGCAGGTGGCGCACGGCTTTTTCGATGAAGTAAAGACATAGGTTGCTGCGACCATCAAACAACGTGCTGTCGAGTCGCGCCAGCGTTTCTGGCGGAATATCCTGCTGGCGCACGTATGGCGGGTTGCCGATCACCGTATCAAATTTTTCAGTCAGCGGCAGGGAAAAGAAGTCCATCACCCGCGCACCTTCCGGCGCGACAGCAGGGTCGATCTCGATGGCTTCGCAGCCGTTGATACGGCGACTGAAGGCACCATCACCGGCTGCTGGATCAAGGCTGCGTCCGCGCCGCTGGCGCAGCTCGAGCATGCGCTCGACGACTGCGTCGGGGGTAAACACCTGGCCCAGGGCATGGACGTTCAGTTTGCGGGAATTCATTGACTCATGCGGCTAAAAAGTCGGCGGTGGCGAGACGGCAAAAGATCGCGAAGAATGAATTTAACCACGAAGGCACCCCGTAATCCGGCCCTCCGGTTCGTTACAATCCACTCCCATGCTAGACCCGCGCGCCCAAACCCTGCTCAAGACCCTGATCGAACGCTATATCGTTGAAGGTCAGCCGGTCGGTTCGCGCACGCTGTCGAAATATTCCGGCTTGGAACTCTCGCCAGCCACCATTCGCAACGTGATGGCCGACCTTGAGGAGATGGGCTTTATTACCAGCCCACACACCTCTGCCGGCCGCATCCCCACACCGCTGGGTTATCGTCTGTTCGTCGATACCCTGCTCACCGTGCGGCCCCTCGACCCACAACATGTTTCCGAAATCAGGGGCGCATTGCATCCCGACGTGCCACAACGCATCTTGAGCCAAGCCTCCCAGTTGATCTCGGAACTCACTCACTTTGCCGGCGTCGTCATCGCTCCGCACCGTCAGGCACCGCGCATTCGCCAGATCGAATTTCTCAGTCTCACCGAAACACGCATCCTGCTCATCATCGTCACCGCCGAAGGCGAGGTGCAAAACCGCATCCTGCTCACCCAGCGACCCTACAAACCCAGCGAGCTGGTTGAAGCCGCCAACTACCTGACGCAAAACTTCGCTGGCCTTGACTTCCTGCAGATCCACCGCCGCTTGCAGGAGGAACTGCAACGCCTGCGCAGCGACATGACCGAACTGATGAGTGCCGCTGTCGATGCCGGTGCCGAAGCCACGACTGAAACCGCCACGCAATATCTCATCTCGGGTGAACGCAACCTGCTCAACGTCGAAGAGCTGTCGACCAACATGGGACGTCTGCGGCGGTTGTTCGACCTGTTCGAGCAACGCACCGGACTGATGCAGTTGCTCGACCTGTCTAACCACGCCGAGGGCGTGCATGTCTTCATTGGTGGCGAATCCGGCATCGCGCCACTTGACGAATGCAGCGTGGTCGCCGCGCCCTACGAGGTCGATGGCCAAGTCGTCGGCACCATTGGCGTCATCGGCCCGACGCGCATGGCTTATGAGCGCGTTATCCCGATCGTCGACATCAGTGCCCGTCTGCTGTCTTCAGCCCTCAGTCCGAACTAAAACATGTCCCGCTACCTTCCCGAACCTGCCCACACCCATGGCAGCCCGCGCCTCACCGGCGTGTTACTCGTCAACCTCGGCACCCCGGCCGCGCCCACAGCTGCGGCTTTGCGGCGCTACCTCAAACAGTTCCTCTGGGACCCGCGCGTGGTGGAAATTCCGCGCCTGCTCTGGTGGCTCATCCTCAACCTCATCATCCTCAACTTCCGGCCGAAAAAGTCTGCGGCAAAATACGCCTCAGTCTGGATGCCGGAGGGCTCGCCGCTGCGCGTCTATACCGAACGTCAGACCAAGTTGCTCAAGGGCCGCCTGGGCGCCAAGACGGGAATCCTGGTCGACTATGCGATGCGCTACGGCGAACCCTCGATCGCCGCCACGCTCGACCGCATGAAGGCGGCCGGCGCCAATCGCATCCTCGTCATGCCGCTTTACCCTCAGTATGCCGCCAGTACTACCGCCAGCGTCTATGACGACGTGGCCGACTGGGTGAAGCGCACGCGCCACCTGCCCGCCCTGCGCTTCGTACGCAACTATCACGACGATCCGCGCTATATCGCCGCACTCGCCGCGAGTGTGCTCGAACACTGGGAAAAAACGGGGCGCGGCCCTGCCACTCCAAACTACCGCATGGTGATAAGTTTCCACGGTCTGCCGCGGCGCAGCCTCGACCTGGGCGACCCGTATTTCTGTGAGTGCCAGAAAACCGGTCGTCTGCTCGCCGAGGCACTCGGACTCGATGCCAGCCAGCACCTCGTCACCTTCCAGTCGCGCTTTGGCAAGGCCGAATGGTTACAGCCCTACACCCAGAAGACGCTGGAAAACCTGGCGCGCGAGGGCGTCAAGCGCGTGGATGTCATCTGCCCAGGCTTCGCCGCCGATTGCCTGGAAACGCTGGAAGAGATTGCCATGGAGTGCAAGACGGCCTTTCTATCGCAAGGGGGCAGCGAGTTTCATTACATCCCCTGCCTCAATGACCGCGATGACGGCATCGCCATGCTGGCTGGGGTAGTCACGGATCACCTCGGCCACTGGCTTGAAGCGCAACCAGGTGACCCGCAAACGGTCGAACGCGCACGCGCACTCGGCGCTGCCGATGGAGACAAGTTCAACGGTTGAAATATTTGGCGCGGGACGCATATCAGCATCCACTGATACAGGAGTTCGCCATGCCCACTGCCGTGATCGTTGTTTGCCCCCATTGCCATGCCCCGAACC
>CAIYZZ010000014.1 GCA_903930805.1 uncultured Rhodocyclaceae bacterium
GTGGATTTCAAGGCATCCCGTGGCAACGCGGACAAGACATTGATCGAGTTCAAGCTGGCTAGTAATAGCAAGCTGAAGCGAAACCTTGAAAAGCAGGTCGGCGTCTACGAGGCCGCCAATGGCACCAAGAAGTCGATTACGGTCATCCTCCATTTCACCGAAAGCGAACTTCAGAAGGTCATGCGTTATCGTCAGGATCTGCGGCAGAATGCTGCCGAGAACAGCATCTTGATCGATGCCAGTCAAGACAACAAACCCTCAGCATCCGTGGTGTAGCCCATGAAGAACACGACTCTGCGATCTTTTGCCAACAGCAATCTTGCGATTTCTCCCGCTACCGCCTGGTATCTCACGGACCTCGGCGAATTCCGCGGCAAACAGGAACTCTACACTCGGCAGTCCCCGCAGCGCCTCAAGGCGCTGCGCGAGCATGCGCTGATCGAAAGCGCAGTCTCATCGAACCGCATCGAGGGCGTTACCGTAGAACCTTCTCGGGTGCGCGATGTGCTGGTTTCGCCCAAGCCTCTGTTCCGTGACCGCGACGAGGAAGAGGTACGCGGCTACAGAGATGCCCTTACTTGGATTCACCAGGATGCCCAGCGCATCTCGATTTCCAACGAGACGATCCAACGTTTGCATGCCATGACGCGCGGCCAGATTTGGGATTCAGGCCTGTACAAGGAAAAGGACGGCGACATCATCGAGCGTTATTCCGATGGCAGTGAACGCGTACGTTTCCTTACCGTGTCAGCGAAACAGACACCGGCGGCCATGGATCAGTTGATGGCAGACTGGCAGACCTGCTTGGAGGAGCGCTGGGTTCCGCCGCTGATTGCTCTAGCAGCCTTCAATCTCGATTTTCTGTGTATCCATCCGTTCCGTGATGGCAATGGCCGGGTCTCCCGGTTGCTCTGGCTGTTGCAGAGCTATCAGCTGGGTTTAGAGGTCGGCCGCTACATCAGCCTGGAACGCCTAGTCGAACAAAACAAGGACCGCTATTACGAAACCCTGGAGCTAAGCTCCCAAGGCTGGCATGAGGGCAAACATGATCCTTGGCCATACATCAATTACGTGCTGTCCATCCTGAAGGCTGCCTATCGGGAGTTCGTCGAGCGCGTTGGCGAAACCTCGGAACCGCGTGGGTCGAAGACCCAACTTGTGCTCGAAGTCATCGGCAAGATGTCCGGAACCTTTTCGCTGGCTGATCTCGAACGTGCCTGCCCGGGCGTGAGTCGCGACATGATTCGGCGAGTCCTGAATACGCAGAAGGGGCAGATAGTCGACTGCATCGGCCGCGGCCCGGGCGCGCTCTGGCAAAAGAGGTAATTAGCGTGAAAGAGTGTAATAAAAAGGGTAATGTCTCCGGGGAAGGGGAATGGAATGGGTAGTTCGCTGAGCATCGTTTATGTCCTGACCAACTCGGCCATGCCTGGGCTGGTCAAGATCGGCTATACATCGCAGGACGACGCCAACTCTCGCATCGCTCAGCTTTACACCACCGGCGTGCCGGTGCCGTTCACCATCGAATATGCCTGCAAGGACTTACTATGCTCCTGATGCTAGACAACTACGACTCCTTCACCTACAACCTGGTGCAGTATTTCGGCGAACTCGGGGAAGAGGTGCGCGTGGTGCGCAACGACGCGATCGACGTCGAAGGCATTGCGGCGCTCGCGCCCGCGCGCATCGTCGTTTCGCCCGGCCCGTGCACGCCGGACGAGGCCGGCGTCTCGCTCGCTGTGATACGCGAGTTCGCGGGCAAGCTGCCCATACTCGGCGTGTGCCTGGGACACCAGGCGATCGGACAGGCATTTGGCGGGCGCATCGTGCATGCGGGAAAAGTCATGCACGGCAAGACCTCCAGCATCAGCCATGCGGGCCAGGGCGTGTTCGCCGGA
>CAIYZZ010000015.1 GCA_903930805.1 uncultured Rhodocyclaceae bacterium
CCGTGGCTGGTACCGATGGCGATAGCGAGCGCGTCAACCTGCGTTGCCTTGACGAACTCGGCGGCTTCATTGGGATCGGTCAGCAACTGGTCGTGCGACAGGACGCCTTCGGCACCGTGGCCGTCTTCCTTCTCGCCCATGCCGGACTCGAGCGAGCCGAGGCAGCCGAGCTCGCCTTCAACCGACACGCCGATGGCGTGGGCGATATCGACGACGTGCTTGGTGGTGTCGACGTTGTACTGGAAGGACGACGGGGTCTTCGCGTCTTCCATCAGCGAGCCATCCATCATGACGCTGGAGAAACCGGAGCGCATCGACTGGATGCAGATGGCCGGGCTGGCGCCATGATCCTGGTGCATGACGATCGGCACATCGGGATGGGTCTCGATGGCGGCTTCAATCAGGTGGCGCAGATAGGCCTCGCCGGCATACTTGCGGGCGCCGGCGGAGCCCTGCATGATCACCGGACTGTCGGTTTCCTCGGCGGCTTCCATGATGGCCTGAATTTGCTCGAGGTTGTTGACGTTGAATGCGGGTAGGCCATAGCCGTGTTCGGCGGCGTGGTCCAGCAATTGGCGCATGGATACGAGTGGCATGGAAGTCTCCTTGGGTTTGTAGGTGCGGTTAGTGGGCGGGTCGGTGCTCGCCGACCTTGATGATCTTGAGTGTATTGGTGCCGCCGGGCTTGCCGATCGGTTCGCCGATGGTGAGAACGATGAGATCGCCGGCTTCGACGGCACCTGTGGCGATCATGGCGTCTTCAACGTCGCGCAGTACTTCGTCGCGATCGTGCCCACTCTGGGCCATCATCACCGGGAATACGCCCTTGAAGAGGCTGACCTTGTAGCGCGTGGCCACTTCCTGCGTCAAGGCATAGATCGGCACGCCGGCGTTGAGCCGCGACATCCACAAGGCCGTGGAGCCGGACTCGGTCAGCGTGGCGATGGCCTTGACCTTGAGGTGGTGGGCGGCGAACAGTGCTGCCATGGCAATCGACTGGTCAATGCGCGTGAAAATACGGTTGAGAAACTGCGTGTCCAGTGCGGTATCGGCCGACTTTTCCGCTTCCCGGCAGATGCGTGCCATGGCCGTCACAGTCTCGACCGGGTATTCGCCGGCGGCGGTCTCGGCCGACAGCATCACGGCATCGGTGCCATCGAGTACCGCATTGGCAACATCGGAAACCTCGGCGCGCGTCGGCACCGGGCTATGGATCATCGACTCCATCATTTGCGTGGCGGTGATGACGAACTTGTTGTGCTCCCGCGCCATGCGGATGATTTTTTTCTGCAGGGCCGGCACGGCCGCATCACCCACTTCGACGGCGAGGTCGCCGCGCGCCACCATGACGCCGTCGGTGGCGTCAAGAATGTGTTCGAGGTTATCAACCGCTTCGACGCGTTCGATCTTGGCCACGAGCAGAGCATGTGAGCCTGCGGCGTGCAACAGCGCCCGCGCCAGGCGCATGTCGTCACCGGACTTGGGAAACGACACCGCAACGTAGTCGATACCGAGGCTGGCAGCAGTCTTGATATCTTCCATGTCCTTGGCGGTGAGTGCCGGCGCGGAGAGGCCACCCCCCTGACGGTTGATGCCCTTGTTGTTGGAGAGTTCGCCGCCCTGCCGCACCCGGCAGTGAATCTGTGTTCCCTCCACATGATCGACATCCATGACGATGCGGCCATCATCAAGCAGCAGCACATCACCCGGGCTGACGTCGTCAACCAGCTCGGGGTAATCAAGGCCGACGCAATTGGAATCGCCAAGTTTGCATTCAGCATCGAGGATGAAGGGTTCGCCGTTCTTCAGCAATACCTTGCTACCGGCAAATTTACCGACGCGAATCTTCGGACCCTGCAGGTCGGCCATGATGCCGACGGTGCGACCACTGCTTTCAATCAGGGCGCGCAGTGTGCTGACACGCCCCTTGTGATCCTCGGCTGTACCATGAGAAAAATTCAATCTGACCACATCGATGCCCGCCTCGACGAGGCGAGTCAGCACTTCGGGACTGGACGAGGAAGGCCCCAGCGTTGCGACTATCTTGGTCGTGCGTTTTCTATTTGACATGTAACAGTATCAGCTCTTGGCACGTTTTTCCAGAATATCCACAGCGGGCAAAACCTTGCCCTCCAGGTATTCGAGGAAGGCGCCACCGGCGGTGGAAATGTAAGACACCTTGTCGTAGATGTCGTACTTCTGGATCGCGGCGATGGTGTCACCGCCGCCCGCCAGCGTGAAGGCCTTGGTGTTGGCGATGGCCATCGCAATGGCCTTGGTACCCGCACCAAACTGGTCAAATTCAAACACGCCGACCGGGCCATTCCAGACCACGGTGCCGGCCTTCATGATGATATCGACGACTTCCTGGGTCGACTTCGGGCCGATGTCGAAAATCATGTCGTCGTCAGCCACGGTACTGGCATCTTTCAGCACAGCCGGTTCGGCGGCGTCGAATTTCTTGCCGCAGACCACATCGACGGCGATCGGGATGGTGGCACCACGGGCGGTCATCTTCTTCATCAGCGCCTGCGCGGTAGGCACCAAGTCATCTTCGCACAGCGACTTGCCGACATTCTTGCCGGTCGCTTTGAGGAAGGTGTTGGCGATGCCACCACCGACCACCAGTTGTTCGCACTTCTCGGCGAGGGCTTCCAGCACGGTCAGCTTGGTGGAGACCTTGGAGCCGCCAACGATGGCCACCATCGGGCGCGCCGGATTAGCCAGCGCCTTGTGCAGCGCTTCCAACTCTTCGCTCACCAACATGCCAGCGCAGGCAGTGGAAGCGAACTGGGCGATGCCGTACGTCGAAGCCTCGGCGCGGTGCG
This sequence comes from uncultured Rhodocyclaceae bacterium, assembly GCA_903930805.1. Taxonomy (GTDB): domain Bacteria; phylum Pseudomonadota; class Gammaproteobacteria; order Burkholderiales; family Rhodocyclaceae; genus Sulfuricystis. Next base: position 2,829 of record CAIYZZ010000015.1, read on the forward strand.
CAGTACCAAAGGCATCCATGACAAAAACGTCGCACAGCGCGGCGTACTTCTTCGCGGTTTCCTCGACGTTCTTCTTCTCGCCCTTGTTGACGCGGCAGTTCTCCAGCAGCACGACTTCGCCCTCAGCGACCACGAAACCACCATTGACCCAATCCTTGATCAGACGCACCGGCTTGCCCAGTTTGGCGGCTATGACATCAGCCACGGGCTTGAGAGAAACTTCCTCGCTCCACTCACCCTCGGTCGGGCGACCAAGATGGGAAGTGACCATGACCTTGGCGCCGGACTTCAGGGCGTGCTCGATGGTGGGGATCGATGCCGTAATGCGGGCGTCTGAGGTGACCTTGCCGTCCTTGACCGGGACGTTGAGGTCGGCGCGGATGAATACGCGCTTGCCCTTGAGGTCGAGGTCGGTCATACGGATGAACTTGGGCATTGTTGTCTCCTGGAATTGTTGAAATCAGCCACTGAAGCACTGCCCGCTCCGCATTGCGGGAGGGCAGCGCTTGGATTGCTAATCTATTACTTGGCGCTCATTTGGCAACGTGCTTGACGAAGCGCAGCATGTTGCAGGTGTAGCCATACTCGTTGTCATACCAGGCGACGACCTTGACGAAAGTGCTGTCCAGCGCGATGCCGGCTTCGGCGTCGAAGGTCGAAGGCGCAGTGTGGCCAACGAAGTCGGTGGAGACCACTTTCTCTTCGGTGTAGCCGAGCACGCCCTTCATGGCACCTTCGGAAGCAGCTTTCATGGCGGCACAGATGTCCTTGTACGAAGCTTCCTTGCTCAGTTCGACGGTGAGGTCGACCACGGAAACGTCGGAGGTCGGCACGCGGAAGGCCATGCCGGTGAGCTTGCCCTTCAGTTCGGGCAGCACCACGCCGACAGCCTTGGCAGCGCCGGTCGAGGACGGGATGATGTTCTCGAGGATGCCGCGGCCGCCGCGCCAGTCCTTGTTGGACGGGCCGTCGACGGTCTTCTGCGTCGCGGTGGCGGCGTGCACCGTGGTCATCAGGCCGCGCTTGATGCCCCACTTGTCGTTCAGCACCTTGGCCACCGGGGCCAGGCAGTTGGTGGTGCAGCTGGCGTTGCTGATGATGGCCTGGCCGGCGTAGGTCTTGTGGTTCACGCCGTAGACGAACATCGGGGTCGAGTCCTTGGAGGGGGCCGACAGGATGACCTTCTTGGCGCCGGCCTTGATGTGGGCGCGGGCGGTGGCGTCATCCAGGAAGAAACCGGTGGATTCGACGACGATGTCG
>CAIYZZ010000016.1 GCA_903930805.1 uncultured Rhodocyclaceae bacterium
GCTGTGCCTTCGCCATCATTCCTGATGCGCGCCTGCGGCGGAATTTTCTTGCCGCCATGCACGGCATCGTGCCGCATGCCAACGTGCTGGGACTGGCCGCCTGCGAGGCCGCCTATCGGGATGGCGGCGCGTGGCGTGCGCAACTCCTCGATACTCTGCGCGGCAACGCTGCCCGCGTCGAACAGGTCATCAACGGCTTGCCAGCGCTCACGATGACACGCGTGGAGGCAACCTTCCTGGCCTGGATAGACTGTGCTGGGCTGGGTATCGAGCATCCTGCCACGCTGTTCGAACAGGCGGGTGTCGGCCTGTCGGCTGGCGCAGATTTCGGGCCGGGGCGCGCTTACGCGCAATACGTGCGACTTAACTTCGGTACTACTCGTGCCCTGCTTGACGAGGCGCTCGCGCGTATCGGTAAGGCCTGCGCCTCCGTAAGTTAGAAAAGTCGGTGCTGGCGGGACGGCGTCAGCCCACCACGCTTCGGTTCATTTGCAGCGTGCGGCCCTCGCGCAGCATGGCCTCGAACTTGTCCGCTGGCACCGGCGCCGAGAAATAATAGCCCTGGATTTCATGACAGCCCAGGCCTTCGAGATAGGCAAGCTGTGCCGCCGTCTCGACACCTTCGGCGATGACGCGGTGGCCAAGGCTTTTTGCCATGCTGATGATCGCGCCGGCAATGGCGCAATCGTCGCTGTCGGCGGGAATACCCCGGATGAAAGACTGGTCGATCTTCAGGGTGTCGATGGGGAAGCGCTTGAGGTAGGAGAGGCTCGAATAGCCGGTACCGAAATCGTCGAGGGCCAGTGTCACGCCCAGCACCGTGAGCGCATCCATCATGGCGATCACTTCCTCGCTGCTGTGGGTGAGCATGCCCTCGGTGATTTCGAGTTCGATCCATTCCGGCGGGACGCCGTGGCTTGTCAGCAGCGCCGCGACACGTGTTGCCAGCGTGGGAGAAAAGTCGCGCGCCGACAGGTTGATGGCGACTTTGAGGACGGGCAATCCGGCGGCGTACCAAAGATGGGCCTGCCGTAGCGCCGCTTCGAGCACCCAGGCGGACAGCCTCACTACCAGGCCGGATTCCTCTGCGATGGGAATGAAATCGCCGGGCGACACCATGCCGCGCGTCGGGTGGTGCCAGCGTACCAAGGCTTCGACACCGATGATGCGACCACTGGCGATATCGACCTTGGGCTGGTAGTGCAACAAAAGTTCGTCGTTCTCGATGCCATGCCGCAAACTGGATTCAATTTGCAGACGATCGAGCGTGCGCTGGTTCATCTCGTGGCTATAGAAAACGTAGCCGGTCTGGCCGCTTTGCTTGGCGCGATACATGGCGATGTCGGCCATGCGTAGCAGCGCTTCGGTATCGAAGCCGTCGCGAGGATAAGCGCTGATGCCGATGGAGGCGCCCATCTGGAGTTCGTTCTCTTCGATCCAGAAGGATGGATCGAGTGCCGCAAGAATCTTCTGGGCAACGACGGCCGCATGCTCGCGCTCGGTGATATCGAAGAGTGCGATGACGAACTCATCCCCTCCCAGTCGCGCCACCACGTCCGCCGAGCGTACTGCGGTGCGCAGGCGCCCGGCAACCTGCTGCAGCAGGAGGTCGCCGATGGCATGGCCCAGCGTGTCGTTGATTGGCTTGAAGCGATTGAGGTCGACGAACAGGATGGCGCCGTGCAAGCTGTTGCGTCGCGCCTCGGCCAGTGCCTGATCGACCAGCTGGTAGAGCAGGGAGCGGTTGGGCAAGCCGGTCAGATCGTCATAGTAGGCGAGGTGGTGGATGCGATCCTCCGCCTGTTTGCGCTCGGTCATGTCGGTGAAGATCGAGAAATAGTGGCTGACCTGCCCATCGTGGTTTCTCACCAAACTGATCGAGGCCCAACTGGGGAAGTCTTCGCCGTTCTTGCGCCGCGTCCAGACCTCGCCATGCCAGCCGCCGTCCTGCTCGACATGCACCCAGATGTTGTCGTAGAACTCGGCGGGGTGGCGGTCAGAGCGCAGGATTGCCGGTGTCTGGCCGACGATCTCCTCCTGGCTGTAGCCGGTGATCTCGCTGAATGCCTGGTTGACGGAAAGAATGCGCCGCGACGCATCGGTGATGAGGATGCTTTCCTCACTGTGATTGAAGATGCGCGACTGCAGGCGCATGGTCTTTTCCGCCTCGACGCGTGCGGTGATGTCCGATAGATAACCGATCAAACCGCAGGGATCGCCTTGCTCATCACGCATCAGCGAGAGTTGCAGGCTGGCCCAGAAAACCTCGCCCGACTTGCGACGCCGGCGCACCTCCATCTCGCGGCCACCATGGCCGAGAAAAGCGTCACGAATACCTTCGCTGTCGTCCTCGGCATCCGGATCTGCATAAAGAAAGAGGATGTGTTTGCCAACCGCCTCGGCCGCGCTGTAGCCGAATAGCTGTTCTGCGCTCTTGTTCCAGCCGGTGACATAACCGGCCAGATCCATGGTGATGATCGATTCGCGAATCTGGTCGAAGATCTGCGCCTGAGTGGCGTGGTCGAAACCGCCGGCCGCCATTACGCTTCCTTGCTCACCTGAACCGCCCAGCTGGCCGCTTCGATAAGTGCCGTGGCCCATTCTTCAGCAGAAATTTCGCTGTTGGCGAGCGCGGTTGCCAGCAGCGCGTCAGGGGGGCCTTCACCGGTTATCACGGCATTCAGTAGTCCGCCGAGCTGGCTGCTGCCTGCATCGTTGTCGGTAAGTGCCTGCACGACATCTTCGGGCAGGCTAAGGGGCGCGATGACCTCCAAGACCGGTATGCCGAACAACGCTTCGAGTAGTGAAAACATACCGACCATATAGGCGTGATCCTGTGCATCTCGCGCCAGACGGCGGCGCTTTGCTAGGGCTTCCATCAGGCCCGCGCGCAGGGCGGCGCGCGGCAGCAGGGGGCTGGCGGTTGTACTCCCCTGCGACCTTGTGTACAGCAATAACTGTAGCCAGCGCTGTAATTGGCGCCGCCCCAGTAGCGTTATGGCCTGGTTAAAGTTGGTGATTTTCTGGGTAGAGGCAAAGGCAACGGAGTTGACCAGTTTCAGCAGATGGTAGGAAAGATTGGTATCACGCTTGATTACGGCCCCCAGATCGGCCGAGTCGGCGTCCGAGGTGACGAGCGACAAGAGCTTGAGCAATAGACCACGGGTAGTCGGGTCGCCCTTGGGCATCGGGGCGGCACGGCCGGCAAGGTGTCCGGCCAGCCAGTGGAATTTGCAGGAACCGGGGCAGACATTTTCCGTCGTGCCGAGCGCAAGGTGAGGGCCGGGCAACTGGTGCAGCCAGTCGTCAAAGCCGGCGGGCATGACGTGCCCCGGGCAGGCAACGGCGAGCGAGGCGACTTGGGCGCACCAAGTGGTTGCGGTCGCGCCGGCCGCCGGCAAGCCCGACGCCATCAGGCCGAACCCGGCCGCGTGCAGGGCCGCCAGATGCTCATGGGAAGCTGTATCGGTGGCAACCTCTACCGGAAAACGCAGGATCAGGCGACCCGCTGGCAAGTTGCCGCCCAGCACCGGGTCGACCTGCATAGGATCAGTATGGGCAACGCAGGACACGATTTCAAGGAGCTTGGGTAGCGCGCAGTCGTGCAGGAGTCGCGCGAGCTCATGTCCCTGCAGAGGCTTGTCCGCCTCCAGCAACAGGGCGACCCAGGCATTGTTGGAATCCGTGACCGGTTGCAGGGTGATCAACGGGAGTGTGTCGGATGAACTCATGCTGCTATACCTATACCGTGTGGCCAGCGGGAACGCGTCCGCATGATCGGACGGAACCCATAGAAAATCAAGGGGTATGCTTGGTTTGCCTGGGGCGCAAACCGTTTTCCGTGACGATAACATCGAGCGGAATATCATGCGTGGCGGGGCGGATGCTGTCGACGGCACTCAGTTCGAAGCCGACACCGACCGTCAGCGGGCGGGGAGCGCATGCCGCCAGCGTGCGGTCGAAGTAGCCACCGCCGTAGCCCAGTCGGTAGCTCGCGGCGTCGAAGGCCACCAGCGGCAGCAATACGACATCGGGCACCGGGATTGCGTCGGTGACCGGTACGGGGATGCCGTGCGGGTCGGCCGTCATTGGTGCATCCGGCCACCAGGCGCGGAACTGCATGGGCGCCGCTGTTGTCACAACGACAGGCATGGCGGCGCGCCAGCCGGCATTCAGGAGTTGAGTCACCAGTGCGCGGCAGTCCACTTCGGCACGGACTGGCCAGCAGAAGGCAATGACGCCAGCCGGGTATGGCAGCAGCAGGTGGGCAAGATGGTCGAGAACCCGTGCGCTGGCAGCGTAGTGGTCGACAGCCGGCAAGGACATTCGCGCCGCGATCTTTTCCTGACGCAGCGCAGTGCGGAAAGCGGCGGAATTAACGGCAAAATCGCCGGTTTGATTGGTCATGGCGCGCGTAAAACCGTGTGCTAGTCTGAGGGGATGATAGCCAAAAATATCACCATGAAACATTTGATCGCACTGAAGATCGTGCCGAGCCTGCTCGTTGGCTTGTTTGTCGCCCTGCCGGCGCTGGCCCAACCCGGCTCTCCCCCCGGCCACCCGGAGGATGCCAGTTTTATCGCTGCGCGCGAGGCTTTTTCCCGTGGCGATCGGGTGAAGCTCACGCGCGCCCTCGCCAGCCTCAAGACGCACCCGCTCCAGCCGTGGGCGACGTACTACCAACTCGTCCAGCGGCTTGAGGACGGTACGGATGCCGGCGTTGCCGAGTTCGCCGACCTGCATGCGGGCAGCTATCTGGGTGAAAAAATGCGCGGTGACTGGTTGAAATGGCTGATGCGCCGCGAAGACTGGAGCGAGGCACGCATCCAGTTCGCGCATCTGCAGCGACCGGATGCAGAGGCGAACTGCCGCGGGCTCGATGTACGTCTGCGCTTGGGCGAACCCGAAGCGAGTGGAGATGCGCGTGCGCTGCTTGGATCGGCCGCCCCGCTGGCCGAAAGTTGTTTGCCCCCGCTGGCCCGTTTAGCTGCTGCGGGCGAGTTGTCTGCGGATGCTCTGTGGGAGCGCTTGCGCCGCCAGTTGGCGCTCGGCAAGCTCAAGGAGGCGCGGACTATCGCCGTTTGGCTGCAGGATGCGGAGGAGCCATCCTGGCGCACGGTCGAGGTGATTGCCGAACACCCGGCGAAATATCTGGCCAAATTGCCGGAGCATTATGCTGCCAGCCGCCGTGGGCGTGAACTCGCTGCCTTTGCAGTCGTGCGCATGGCACGTGCCGACGCCCGTGTTGCTGCCATGCGCTGGCAGGAGATCGAAAATCATTTCAGTGCTGCCGAGCGTGGCTTCGTCCGGGGGCGTCTGGCACTGGCCGCCGCGATGACCCACCAGCCAGAAGCCACAGCATGGTTCGATCAGGCGACGGCTTTGGGTGCGCTGCTGGACGAGGAGCAACACGCTTGGCGCGTCCGCGCTGCACTGCGCGCGGGCCAATGGCCCGCAGTGGCGAATGCCATTGTGGCCATGCCGGAAAACCAGCAAGCCCAACCCGAGTGGACCTACTGGAGCGCCCGTGCCCATGCCGCCACCGGCAACACCGAAGGAGCGCAAACGTTGTATGCGCGCATTGCCGGTCAGCCGACCTTCTACGGCATTCTTGCCGGCGAAGCGCTCGGCAAGAGCTATGCGCTGCCGCCGCGCGCACTGCCGCCGAGCGCTGGCGAACTCGCTGCAGCGGCAACGCATCCGGGGCTCGCCCGAGGTTTGGCGCTGATTCGGCTCGATATGCGCATCGAAGGTATCCGCGAATGGAACTGGGCGCTCGCTAGTCTCAACGACCGGCAACTGCTGGCGGCTGCCGAGCTCGCGCGCCGGAACGATGTCATCGACCGCGCGATCAACACCGCCGACCGCACGCAGGCGGAACATGATTACGCGCAGCGCTATCCGACGCCCTTTCTGACGAAGATCGAGCCGCGTGCGCGTGAGGTCAATCTCGATCCGGCCTGGGTCTACGGCCTGATGCGACAGGAAAGCCGTTTCATCATGGATGCGAAATCGAGCGTGGGCGCCAAGGGCCTGATGCAGTTGATGCCGGCCACCGCGAAATGGGTGGCCAAGAAAATTGGCATGAACGATTTTCATCCGGCCAAGGTGACCCAGATGGATACCAACGTCACCCTCGGTACCAACTACATGCGGATGGTGCTGAACAGTCTCGACGATCATCCCGTGCTTGCCTCGGCGGCTTACAACGCCGGCCCGGGCCGGGCGCGCAAATGGCGCGCCGAAACGTCGCTCGAAGGCGCGATCTACGCCGAATCGATTCCATTCAACGAGACGCGCGACTACGTCAAGAAGGTGATGGCCAACGCCATGAGTTATGCCGCCCTGATGGGCGGTCCGACACCGTCCCTGACCACCCGGATCGGCACGATTCGCCCCCGTGGCTTCAGTGATGGCACCGCCGAGGATCTTCCGTGAAGAATGTTTTGTTGATTGGCGGTACCGGCTATCTTGGCGGTGCTGTGGCATGCCGTCTCGCTGGCGCCGACTTTTCCGGAGAGCGCCGTCCCGCTCTCAACTATTCTCTGACCCTGCCGACACGCCGTCGTGAGCGCGTCAAGCATCTCGCTGTGTTGCCTGCAGCACGCATCGTCGAAGCCGATGTGCATGACGAGGCTACGCTGGCACGCCTGATGGTCGGGCAGGATGTGGTGATCAACCTGGTGGGCATCCTCAAGGGCAATTTTCAGCGTACCCATGCTGAATTGCCGGGAAAGATCGGACGCGCCGCGCACTCCGCCGGCGTGTCGCGCCTCGTGCACATCTCTGCGCTGGCCGCCGCTACTGATGCGCCCTCCGACTATCTGCGCAGCAAAGCGGCCGGCGAAGCCGCACTGAAGGCCGCCTATCCGGAGGTGACGATCTTCCAGCCCTCGGTGATTTTCGGCCGTGGCGATGCATTCCTCACGCTTTTTGCCGGTCTGCTGAAGCTTGCGCCCATCGTCCCGCTTGCCTGCCCCGGCGCGCAATTCCAGCCGGTCTGGCTGGAGGATGTCGTGTCGGCAGTGGTCGCCAGCCTCGATCATCCTGAAAGCCGTGGCCAGACCTACCCGCTGTGCGGCCCACGCGTCTATACCCTGCGCGAGCTCGTCGCCTACACCGGCAAGATCAGTGGTCATCCGCGCCCCATTCTTGGCCTGCCGCACGGTTTGTCGTATCTTCAAGCCTGGGCCATGGAGTTTGTTCCCAACGGTCCGATGACGCGCGACAACGTGCGCTCCATGTCGGTACCCAGCACCTGCCCCGCCGGTTGCGTACTGCCCTTCGGCCTCAAGTCGATGCCGCTGGAAGCCATTGCGCCGCAGTATCTCGCCGGCTGAACCATGCAGGTCTACTGCGTCGGCGGCGCAATCCGTGACGAGCTGCTGGGTCTGGTCGTCAAGGATCGTGACTGGGTCGTTGTCGGCGCGACACCGGAACAAATGCTGGCGGAGGGTTTCAAACCTGTCGGACGCGATTTTCCGGTGTTCCTCCATCCCAGGACGCGTGAGGAATATGCGCTGGCCCGTACCGAACGCAAGACTGCGCCGGGCTATGCCGGCTTCGTCTTTCACACCTCACCCGACGTTACGCTCGAAGAGGATCTCGCCCGTCGCGACCTGACGATCAATGCCATCGCGCGCTCGGCGGACGAGGCGCTGATCGATCCCCATGGTGGCCAACGCGACTTGGCGGCGCGGGTTCTACGCCATGTGTCAGCGGCCTTTGCCGAAGACCCGGTGCGCATTCTGCGGCTCGCACGTTTTTCGGCACGCTTCACTGACTTCTCGGTGGCACCTGAAACGTTGGAACTCATGCGCCAGATGGTGGCAAACGGTGAAGTCGATGCGCTGGTCGCCGAGCGCGTCTGGCAGGAACTTGCCAGGGGATTGATGGAAGAACAGCCGTCGCGCATGTTCGAGACCCTGCGTGCTTGCGGGGCCCTCGCCCGCTTGCTGCCAGAGGTCGATCGACTCTGGGGTGTGCCGCAGCGTGCCGACTATCACCCCGAGATCGATACCGGCGTGCATGTGATGATGGTGATCGACATGGCGGCACGCCTCGACCTCTCGCTGCCGGCGCGCTTTGCTGCACTGACGCACGATCTCGGCAAGGGCGAGACCCCCGCCGACATCCTGCCGCGCCATATCGGCCACGAGTTGAAAAGCGCGGTGTTGCTGGAGCCGCTGTGCGAGCGCCTGCGCGTGCCGACCGATTGCCGTGACGTGGCGCGACTGGTGGCGCGTTTTCATGGCGACATGGGCCGTATTGCCGAGCTGCGGCCAGAAACAAAGTTGAAGCTCCTGGAACGCTGCGATGCATTGCGCCGGCCCGCACGTTTCGAGGAAGTGCTCGGCGCCTGCGAAGCCGATTATCGTGGGCGGCTGGGATTTTCAGAGCAGGAATACACGGCTGCCACGCTTTGGCGTACCGCATTGCAGGCAATCCGCGTGGTTGATGCGGGTGCCATTGCGCAAGCCTGCACTGATCCGGCGCAGATTCCGGCGCGGGTACATGCCGCGCGGGTGGCTGCTGTGGTCGAGGCTGGTAGTGCCACCTGATTAAAGATTCTGTACGGTTCGTCGTAGTTCATCCGCAGGAGGGGAAATGCTGACTGACTACCAGAAACACTGGGGCGTGGATCAATGGGCGGCGTTTCTGACCTCCCAGGAGATACCCTGTATGCCACGCAGCAAGTTGCTGCTGCGCGCGCTTGAAGAAATCGAGGGGGAGACGCTTTCCGCTGCCGACCTTAGTTCGCTGGTGATTGGCGACCCGTATTTGTGCCTGCGCCTCCTGCGTGAGGCGGAAAGCCGGCGTAGCCATCATCTTGGCCATGACACCACAACACCTTTAGGCGCAGTGATGCAACTGGGTGTCAAGGTGTTCCGCAACCTTGTCCTGGATAGTCCGGAGGCCGATTTCACACGCGCCGGCCTGGCGACCTGCGACGGCCGCGCCGTAATGGCGAGTCAGATTGCCCAGATGTGGGGCAAGGCGCGCGCAGACATCGCCCCGGAAGAGGTCGCGATGGCGGCTTTGCTGGCCGAGATCGGCGAGTTGCTGCTGTGGAATTTCGCGCCAGAATTACCGCAGGCGGCAGAAGATGCGCTGGCCAGCGGTCACGCCCACCGTTCGGCCGAAGCACAGGAACTGGCATGCGGCTTCCACTTTCGCGATCTTTCCCTGAAGTGCGCCACGGTCTGGGCGTTGCCGCCGCTCCTCGTGCAACTCATTCGCGGCATGGACAACGTGCGCGCCAACCTTTGCAAACTCTATCTTGACACTTCGCGCCATCTCGCCTCGGGTGCCGACAATCCCGCTCTGCCGGATGATCTGGCGCAGGCGAAGCGACTGGTTCAGCACGCCAGCCTGGAATGGCTCGCCAGCCATATGAATGGCCTGGACGAAGAACGCCAGGCCGCGCTCGTCATAGCTGCGCAGGCGATTCTGGATCGCGACGAGGTCAAGCCAGAGTAGCGGCGAAGAAACGCGCAGGGCCGTCCCAAGCGTTTCTTGCCCCTTGAGGGGAGAACGCCGCAAAGCGACGTTTTCGGGGTGGGCCCTATTCCGGTTTCTTGCCGAGCAGTGCCTTGAAGTTGGCGAGCTTGGCATTGCCGGCGGAACGATCAAAAGTCGGTGCCAGCGGGGCGGCACCCTGGCCCTCGCGCTTGATATCGCCGCTACCGGCGTCCCCGCCTTCCATTTCGTCGATGAAGCGTGAGAGTGTTCGTTCGAGGTGTTCCTTGCCTTGTTTGCGGCGGGCGCACCAGCTGATGCAGAGACTCATCTGGGCGCGCGTGATTCCCACGTACATCAGTCGCCGCTCTTCCTCGATGTTGCCACTGTCGATCGATTCGCGATGCGGCAGTGAGCCTTCCTCGACGCCGACCAGATGGACATGGCGAAACTCCAGCCCCTTGGCGGCGTGCAGGGTGGCAAGCTGGACGGCATCGAGATTCTCATCCTGCTTGTCCAGCATGGTGATGAGTGCAACCGTCTGCGCCAGTTCCAGCAAGGTCTTTTTTTCTTCCTCTGCCTTGGTGGCCAGCCAGCCAGTGAAGTCGCGCACGTTGCCCCAGCGTGTTGCCGCTTCGTTTGGTTCCAGCGTTTCTAACAGGCTGGCCTCGTAGCCGATAGCCTTGAGCAGGTCTTCGAGTAGCGCACCCGCTGGCTCGCGCGCCGCGCGCCACCCCATGCGGTTGATGAAATTGCCGAACTCGCGTAGCGCAGCCAGCTGTGGCGCCTTGATTTCCGATTCCACGCCGGCCGCAAAGACGGCGGCGAACAAACTGATATGGCGGCGGCCGGCGGCGTGGCCCAGCGCTTCCAGCGTCGTGCCGCCGATGCCCCGCTTCGGCGTAGTCGCGGCGCGGATGAAGGCGGGGTCGTCGTCCTGGTTGGACAGCAGGCGCAGGTAGCTGGTGACATCCTTGATCTCGCTGCGATCGAAAAACGACTGCCCGCCCGAGAGCACGTAGGGCACCTTGTGGGCACGCAACTGTTGCTCAAACAGTCGTGCCTGAAAGTTGCCGCGATAGAGGATGGCGTAGTCGCGCCAGTGGCCCTGCCCCCGCATCTCGAACTTGTGCGCCAGCAGCCGCGTCACCACCCATTCGGCTTCGTGCTCACCGTCGCGGCAGGCCATGACGCGAATGGCCTCGCCATGCCCCTTGTCCGACCACAAGCGCTTGTCGAACAGCTTGGGGTTGTTGCGGATCACGCTGTTGGCGGCCTTGAGAATGCGCGTCGTCGAGCGGTAATTTTGTTCGAGCTTGATGACCTTGAGCGTGGGGAAATCGGTTTGCAACTGGCGCAAGTTCTCGATATCGGCCCCGCGCCACGCGTAGATCGACTGGTCGTCGTCGCCCACCGCCGTGAAGGCGGCGAGTGGCCCGGTCAGGAGGCGCAGCAACCGGTTCTGACAGCGGTTGGTGTCCTGATATTCATCCACCAGCAGGTGATGGATGTGGCTCTTCCAGCGCTGAGCGATGTCTTCATGCGCTTCCAGCAGCGTAACCGGCAGCCGGATCAGATCGTCGAAATCGACCGCCTGGTAGGCCTTAAGCGTGCGCTCGTATTCCGCATAGACGCGTGCTGCGCCGGTAGCGAGGTCATCCTCGGCCTGCACCAGCGCCTCTTCCGGGTTGAGCAGTGCGTTTTTCCACAGCGAGATGCGTTGCTGGATCAGGCGCAGACGCAGTTTGTCGATATCCTTCAGCAGTTCCTGGAACAACGCGGTCGTATCGCTCGTATCGAGAATCGAAAAGCTGGGCTTCAAGCCGATGGCGCGCGCTTCCTGGCGCAGCAATTTTGCACCTAGCGCGTGGAAGGTGCTGATGGTCAGGCCTTCCGCACGGTTACCGACGAGCTTGCCGGCGCGCTCGCGCATCTCGCGTGCTGCCTTGTTGGTGAAGGTGATGGCCGTGACATGCTGCGGTGCCATGCCGCATTCGCCAATCAGATAGGCAATTTTCTGCGTGATGACGCGCGTCTTGCCGCTGCCGGCCCCGGCCAAGACAAGCAACGGCCCCTCCAGATAGCGCACCGCCTCCCGCTGCGGCGGATTCAGGCCATGCACCGTCGGCTTACTTCAGTTTGCCGCGCAGGGGGGTGACCTGGTCGGGGGTCTTGATCTCCGTCGTCCCACCGCCGCCGGTGAGATTGCCACAGCCGCAAACCGCCTTGATATGGGAAACGGAGCTGACCACATCCTTGCAACTGCCACATTCGTAATAGACGTCACCACCCTTGGGGAGGGAGCCATCCGGCTGGCGTTCGATGGGATCGAA
>CAIYZZ010000017.1 GCA_903930805.1 uncultured Rhodocyclaceae bacterium
CACCTCATCTGACCAAGCATTTCGATCAGGCACGCGGTGTCAGACGTAATTATTATCTTGAATCGGTTGACCGCAATCTCGACTATCTCGGTACCCTGGTTAGGCAGGATCGCGCGCGCCGCTTCGACCGGTTGAAACGCGGTGGCATCGTTGACCATGCCATCCAGATGCTGGATAAATGAAGTCGCCATCCGGAACCGGGTGCTTCAAGTAGTTCTCGGCGCTTCAGGTATTGGGGGTTCTTCTCTGCGCTGCCAGCGTGCGTACATCAACTCGTAAGTGATCGTTGGCGATTTGCCCAGTTCGCTCAGTACGCGACGCAGCCTGGTTGCGGACAGGGGCGTGTGACCCGGCGTCGGCGTGTCGGCGCCGATGGCGCGTAGCGAGCGCAAGAAGTCCAGTGCGGTGGGTGGCTGGTCAATTCGGATTTCGGTTGTGAGTTGCAGCCGGCCGTCGGCTGGAAACGCAGCGCGGCATTGTTGCGTTGTCGGCATCGCGAGCGTGCCGGCCACGAGACCCCGTCGCGCGTGTGCGTCCTGCCACTCGCGGAAGGTTCTGGTGCCGAGCAGGCTGACCGCCAGCATGCCGCCGGGGGCGAGCAAGCGGGTGTAGGTAGCCAGCACGGCGGGCAGATTCTCGAACCACTGTATGGCGAGGTTTGCGCATACCAGGTCGAACGAACCGGCCACGGCCGGCTGCGTGCCGTCCATGGCGGAAAAAGCGACGCACCAGTCTTCGCATAGGCGTTCGCGACAGGCGGCAAGCATCGCCGGTGCGATATCGGTGGCGAATATTATTGCGCCCGGCAGATGCCAGGTCAGCCGTTGTGTCAGGTGACCGGTACCGCAGCCAATTTCCAGCACACGCGGGCGTGGCGGCAGCGACGCCGTGGCGATTAGTCCGGCGAGGTGCGCCGCCGCGTGTTGCTGTACCCCGGAATGGGCGTCGTAACGGGCGGCCGCAGCATCAAAGCGAGTGGCGACGCGCTTGCGGAAATCGGGGTGGCTCACTGTGCAAGCCTTTCGATCAGGCGTGCGCAGTGATCCGGCGCGGCCTGCGGCAGCACATGACCGGCGTCGTCGAGGTATTCGAGATGGCCGGCGGGCAGGGCGGCGAAAGCCATTTCACTCATCGCGCGTGGCACGATCGGATCATTTGCAGCAGCAAGCGCGAAGACGTCGGCGGAGCGGGCGGCAAGCCTTGCCCGGCCGTCCCACTCGGACAGCCAGTTGAGCCCGGCGGCAAGCCTTGGGGTGTCGGATGTGATTGTTGGTCCCGCCGCTCCGCAGCGAACATGAAATTCGGCGAGTACCGTTGCCGGTTCGCGTGCGAACTGCGTTTGCATGCGGGCGAGCACGCGCGGGGCAATAGCCGGCGCATAGCCCGGCGTTTCTGTGAAGCGTGGGAAGCCGTTGATGCACAACAGCCGCCGCCATGGAATTTCCGCTTTCGCCAGCCACCACAGCGCGCCGAGCGAATGGCCGACCGCGATGACCGGCTCTGCAAAAGTCGGCGCTGGCGGGACGGCGTCGGCGGTGGCGAAGAAGCCGAGGTCGAGTGTTTCGACGCGTAGCGCGGGCGCGAGCCGGCTGCGCACCGCGTTCCAAATGCTGGCATCGTAGCCCCAGCCGTTGACGAGGATGACAGTGATCATCGCTTCAGTTGGGCGACGCTCGTCAATACGCGTTCGAACGCGGCGTCTGACAGGGCGGTAGAAAGCGCAAACCGCAGCCGTGCGCTCCCTGCCGGCACCGTCGGCGGACGAATCGCCACTGCCAGCAAGCCGGATGCACGCAGCCGCTGCGCCGCAGCGAGTGCCGCCGCCGCGTCGCCCATGATGGCGGGAACGATCTGCGTCGTCGAGGCGAGCGTGTCATAACCACTTGCCTGCAGTGTGGTGCGCAAACTGTCGGCCATCTGCGCGAGGCGCGCACGCTCGGCATCCATGCCCGGCACGAGTTCGAGCGCAGCCTCGACCGCACCGAGCGCGGCGGGTGCCGGCGCAGTGCTGTAGATGAAGCCGGCGCAGCGATTGACCAGCCAGTCGATCAGCGCACGCGAACCGGCCACATAGGCACCGGCGCTGCCGAGCGCCTTACCGAGCGTGCCCATGACGACCGGGACGCGGCCTGGTGCCAGTGCCGCCAAACCCTTTCCCTGCGGGCCGAGCACGCCGGTGGCATGCGCCTCGTCGAGGTAGAGAATTGCGTTGTGCCGTGCCGCGAGCGCCGCGAGCGCCGGCACGTCGGCCGTGTCGCCGTCCATGCTGAATACCGATTCGGTGATGATGAAGCGCAAGCTGCCGGGATTGGTTGTCAGCAGTTCATCCAGATGAGCGAGGTCGTTGTGGCGGAAACGAATTTGTTTCAAACCCTGGCAGCCCGCATGCAGGCTGGCGTGGTTGAGCCGGTCGGTGAAAACGAGCGGGCCATGTTTATCGCTCCCCAACTCGAACAACGCCGGCAGGACCGAACTGTTGAGCTGATAGCCGGTGGCGAAGATCAGCGCCGCTTCGGTACCCTTGAAAGCCGCCAGTTTTTCTTCCAGCGCGAGGAGATCGGCACTGGTGCCGGTGACCAACCGGGAGGCGCGGCTGCCGCTGCCATGCCGGTGCGCCCACTGACAGGCCCGCTCGATCAGTTGAGGGTGACGCGACAGGCCAAGGTAGTCGTTCGACGCGACGTCGATCAATGCCGGATCAGCCGGAAGCAATAGTCGGCGCTGGCGGGACGGCTCCAGTGCAGCCAGGCGGGGCGCAATCAGTGCGTCGAGGCTAGCCATGCTGCCGTGACCAGTCGGCAACGACTTCACATACGCCTGCCGTCAGCGTGGCGAGATCGTCGCGCTCGATGATGAAAGGTGGCATCAGGTACACGCTGTCGCCGAACGGGCGCACCCAGACGCCGCGTTCGACGAAGGCGGGGCGCAGTTGCGCTGCGGTGGCGGTGGCCAGTTGCACCACGCCGATCGCGCCCTGCATGCGTACATCGACAACGCCGGGTAGCGCACGGCAAGGTTCAAGTTCCTGGCGCATCTGTGCCTCGATAGCGGCGACCTGCGCGAGGCGTGGTTCCCGCTCGAACAAGTCGAGCGAGGCATTGGCAGCGGCGCAGGCCAGCGGATTGGCCATATAGGTCGGGCCGTGCATGAAGGCATCTTCCGCGCGTGCAGAGCAAAAGGCAGCGAAAACACGGTCAGTGGCGACGGTGGCAGCGAGTGGCAGCGTGCCACCGGTGAGCGCTTTCGACAGGCAGATCAGGTCGGGTGCGATGCCCGCACTTTCACAGGCGAACAGCGTACCGGTACGGCCAAAGCCGGTCATGATTTCGTCGGCGATCAACAGCACGTCGTGGCGGTCGCAGCTGGCACGAATTTCCGCCAGCGTGGCGGCGTCGTGGCAGCGCATGCCCCCGGCGCCCTGTACGCGCGGTTCGACGATCACTGCGGCAATCTCGCCGCCATGCGCGGTGAGCATTGCATCGAAGGCATCGCGTGTCGCAGCATCGCGCGGCAAGTCGGCGAAGAATTGCGGCTGGCGGTAGGCAGAAAACGCGTCGTGAAAGCCGCAGCCGGGGTCGGTGACGGAAAGTGCGCCGAGCGTGTCGCCGTGGTAACCATCATGGAAGGCGATGAAGCGATGCCGTTCCTGGCCGCGATTGCGCCAGTACTGGATGGCGATCTTCAGCGCGACTTCGACCGCTACCGAACCGGATTCCGAGAAAAAAACACGCTCGAGCGTTCTTTGCTCATCACGCGGCAGCAGTGCGGTCAGACGGCGCGCCAGCGTCTGCGCAGGTTCATGAACGAAACCGGAGAACATCACGTGGGGCAACTTTTCGAGTTGCGCCGCAACCGCCGCGCGAAGATGCGGATGGTTGTGGCCGTGGCAGGCGGTCCACCACGACGAAATGCCATCGATCAGCTGTCGGCCATCGGCCAGTGTGATGCGCACACCCTCGGCACTGACGACCTGCAGCGGCGGCGATGCCGTCGCCATTTGCGTATAGGGCAGCCAGAGGGTATCAATCATGAGGGCCGTTACAATGGTGGCAATGAAGAAGCGCTATTTTATTACCGCCACGGGCACCGACCTGGGCAAGACCTGGCTGACGGCCGGCGTGGCAAATGTCTGCCGCGCGCTGGGGGTGCCGGTGCGCGCCCTCAAGCCGGTGATGAGCGGTTACGACGCGGCCAATCCCGCCGCGAGCGACGCTGGCGTGCTCCTTGGAAAAGTCGGTGGTGGCGTGACGGCAGAATCGATTGCTGCGATCTCCCCCTGGCGCTTCGCCGCGCCGATCGCGCCCGATCTTGCCGCAGCGCGCGAGGGGCGGGTCATCGATTTTTCGCAACTGGTCGGCTGGTGTCGTGGCGAAATCTCTCGCCATGAGGGGCTGTTGTTGATCGAGGGCATCGGCGGCGTGATGGTGCCGCTGGATGCGCAACACACCGTGCGTGACTGGATCGCCGCGCTGGAGATGCCGACGCTGCTGGTCACTGGCACGTATCTGGGCGCGCTCTCGCATGCACTGACCGCGCTGGCTGCGCTGCGCGAAGTCGGCGGCATGCCGCAAATGATCATCGTCAATGAATCGCCGGCCAGCAGCGTCGGGCTGGCCGACACGCTGGCCGCGCTCGCGCCGCATACGGGCGGCATTCCGCTGCTGTCGCTGCGGCGGGATCATGCCGAGGATCTGGCAGGGCTGGCGCAGGAAATGCTCAGACGGCAGTAAGCCCGAGCCGGGCGAACAGGGCCTCGTCGCGCCCTGCTTCCGGGTTGTCGGTGGTGAGCAGCTTGTCGCCGTAGAAGATCGAGTTGGCACCGGCGAGGAAGCACAGCGCCTGCAATTCGTCACTCATCTCCTGACGACCGGCGGACAGACGAATCCAGGATTTCGGCATGGCGATGCGCGCCACGGCGATGGTGCGCACGAACTCGAAGGGATCAAGTGGCGGCGCGTTTTCCAGCGGCGTACCGGGAATCGCCACCAGGTGGTTGATTGGCACCGACTCGGGCGGAGGATTCATGCCGGCTAACTGGGCGATCAGCGCGGCGCGTACGCGGCGGGATTCCCCCATGCCGACGATGCCACCGCAACAAATCTTCATGCCTGCTGCACGTACCTGGGTCAAGGTGTCGACGCGCGCCTGCTGGCTGTGGGTGGTGATGACTTGGTCGTAGAACTCGGCGCTGGTGTCGAGGTTGTGGTTGTAGTAGTCGAGGCCCGCAGCGGCAAGCTTTTCCGCCTGGCCCGCGCCCAGCAGGCCGAGCGTGAGGCAGGTTTCCATGCCCAGATTCTTGACGACGCGCACCATCTCGATGACCTTGTCGAGGTCGCCGTCCTTCGGCCCGCGCCAGGCGGCCCCCATGCAGAAGCGGCTGGCACCCTTGTCCTTGGCCGCCTTGGCGGCGATCTTCACCTCCTCGAGTTCGAGGAGCTTGCCGCGCTCGAGACCGGTTTCCTTGTCGCGTCGCGCCGACTGTGAGCAGTAGCCGCAGTCTTCCGAGCAGCCGCCGGTCTTGATCGACAGCAGGGTCGAGCGCTGGATCGCGTTGGGGTTGAAGTTGGCGCGATGCACTTCCTGGGCGCGGAACATCAGGTCGGCAAAGGGCAGGGCGAAGAGGGATTCCATGAATTATCCTGACGCTGTGTGCTGGGGGCGGGAACGGGGGCGGATCATCGGGGTTATGGGAAGGCTTGTCAATTTCCCCCGCGCCGGGCTTCCAGGGTTTCCCAGCATTCCAGCAAGCCAAGCAGTTCCGCGTCGATGGCGGCCAGTCGCGCAGAGACGTTTTGCGCTTCCTGGGGATTCTGGTAGAGCACCGGATCTTCGAGGCGGGCGGTCAGGGTTTTTTGCTCGGCTTCGAGGGTGGTGATCTTCTCCGGCAGGGCTTCCAGTTCGCGCTGTTCTTTCCAACTGAGCTTGTCTTTTTTCGCCGTTTGCCGTCCCGCCAGCGCCGACTTTTGCCTGGGTGCGGTTTCGGCCTGGCGTTGCGCTCTTTGGGTTGCCTGGTACGCCGCCCAGTCGCTGTAGCCGCCAGCATATTCGTGCCAGGCGCCGTTACCCTCAGCGGCAAAGGTCTGGGTGACGATGGCGTCGAGAAAAGCGCGATCGTGGCTGACCAGAAACACTGTGCCGGCGTAGTCCTGGATCAGGTCTTCGAGTAGTTCCAGCGTGTCGATATCGAGGTCGTTGGTTGGTTCGTCGAGCACCAGCACGTTGGCCGGACGGGCGAACAGACGGGCGAGCAGCAGTCGGTTGCGCTCGCCGCCCGAGAGCGATTTGACGGGCGAGCGCGCGCGTTGGGGTGCGAACAGGAAGTCTTCGAGATAGCCGATCACATGTTTGCGCGCGCCTGCAATCTCGACGTAATCCGAACCCGGCGAAATGACGTCGGCCAGGCTGGCCTCGGGATCGAGTTGGGTGCGGAACTGGTCGAAATAGGCGACTTCGAGCTTGGTACCCAGCCCTACCGTGCCGCTGTCTGGCGGCAATTCACCAAGGATCATGCGTAACAGCGTGGTCTTGCCGGCGCCGTTGGGGCCGATCACGCCAATCTTGTCGCCGCGCTGGATGCGACAGGAAAAATCGCGCACCACCACTTTATCGCCGAAGGCTTTGCTCACGTGTTTCAATTCGGCGACGAGTTTGCCGCTCTTGTCCCCCGTGTCGAGTTGCAGCTTGATCTGACCGAGCCGTTCGCGGCGCGCGGCGCGTTCGCTTCTCAATTGGTCAAGGCGCTGGACGCGGAATACCGCACGGGTGCGCCGTGCTTCCACACCCTGGCGAATCCATACTTCTTCTTCCTTCAGCAGTTTGTCGAAGCGCGCATTTTCCTTGGTCTCGTCGGCCAGTTGCGCCAGCTTGCGCTCCTGGTAGGCGGCGAAATTGCCGGGGTAACTCGCTAGCCGGCCGCGATCCAGTTCGACGATGCGCGTCGCCAGCCGATCGAGAAAACGCCGGTCGTGGGTGATGAACAGGAGCGTCACTCCGCTCTCCAACAAAAAATCCTCCAGCCATTCGATGGCGGCGATGTCGAGGTGGTTGGTCGGTTCGTCGAGCAGCAGCACCTCGGGCGCGACGGCGAGCGCCTGTGCCAGCGCGAGGCGCTTCTTCTGGCCGCCAGAGAGCGTGCCGACTTTTGCCTCGGCATCGAGGGCGAAGCGCGAGATCACCTGCTCGGCACGCGCCTCGTAAGCCCAGACGCCCAGGTTTTCCATCTCGTGTTGCAAGGACTCCATACGGACCAGCAGCGTGTCGTGGTCAGCGTCGGCCTCGGCCATGTGGTGCGAGACTTCGTGATAGTCAGCGAGCAGGCGTGCGGTTTCCCCCATGCCGGCGACGACCGCCTGAAAGACCGTGAGATCGGGATCGCAAAGTGGCTCCTGTGGCACATAACCGAGTTTGAGGCCCGGTTGTTGCCAGATGGTGCCGTCGTCCAGCGGCCGATGGGTGATGGGGCCAGCCAGCGCGGCGAGCAGGGATGACTTGCCGGTACCATTCCTGCCGATCAGCGCGACGCGCTCGCCGGGGTCAAGCTGAAATTCGGCGGCGTCGAGCAGGGGAACATGGCCGTAGGCGAGACAGCCGTTGTCGAGTTTGATTAGGGGCATGGGCGCATTCTATGCGCCGTCCCGCCAGCGCCGACTTTTACAACCGCGAACGCCAGTAATCCGGTCGGCGGCGCAGGTGCATGATGGCGAGGATATAAATCGATCGGCCTTCAGGCGCATAGAGGACGCCATAGGGAAAGCGATTGGCCAGGACGCGTCGAATATCGTCATCAATATTCGGCCAGGCGAGTGGCATCGCAACAGCGCGTTGAATTGCCGCGTGGATTTCGGCGGCGAAATCAGCACCCAAACCGGCAGAGCACTCCTCATACCAGTCGATAGCCGCCAGAAATTCGGTTTCCGCTTCCGGGTGAAACAGAAAACTCATTGTTCGAGACGCCGCCGTACTTTCTCGAAAACCGCTTCGCCGGGAACTGCCTCGATACGGCCGGCGCGCATGTCATCAAGTCGGCGACGGGCAACGGCCAGCCATGCTGCCGTGGTCGAATCATCGGGAGGAGGATTCAAGGTCTGGAGCAGCGAGTCCACCAGACGGGCGCGTTCTTCCAGCGGCAGGGATGCGGCTTCGGTCATCAGGTCGGTGGTATTCATATCGTTTCTCCTTGCTACGAAGTCGTTACCTTACCCCAACCACCGCCCATCCTCCAACTGCCGGGCCCGGCCGAGGGCGGCTAGGGTGGCGAGCAGTTCGGGGAGTTTGGTTTTCCATTTGCCTTTGCCGGTGAATCTGGCGGCGAGTTCGGTTTCGGATTGGGGCGTTTGGTCGAGGGCGTTGGCGAGGACGGCGATTTGTTCGGGTAGCGTGTTTGGCCAGGGAGCGGGCGGGGCTTGGGG
>CAIYZZ010000018.1 GCA_903930805.1 uncultured Rhodocyclaceae bacterium
GAGAGCTACATCAAGCTGATGACCGACGGCATCCTGCTGGCCGAGACGCAGACCGATCCCCTGCTGCGGCAGTACGACACGATCCTCATCGACGAGGCGCACGAACGCTCGCTCAACATCGATTTCCTGCTTGGCTATCTAAAGTCGGTGCTGGCGCGACGGCGTGACCTGAAGTTGATCGTCACTTCGGCGACGCTGGATGCCGAACGCTTCTCGAAACACTTCGACGGCGCGCCCATCATCGAGGTTTCCGGACGTTTGTATCCCATCGAGACGCGCTACCGCCCCTTCGACGAAAAGAAGGACAGCGACCTGAACGATGCCATCGTCGATGCCGTGAGCGAGGCGCACCGTGAAGGGCCGGGCGACGTTCTGGTATTCCTGCCCGGCGAACGCGAGATTCGCGAAGCGGCGGAGGCGCTGAGAAAGCACCATCCTCCGGGTTTGGAGGTGTTGCCGTTGTTCGCACGGCAGACGGCGCAGGAACAATCACGCGTGTTTGCGTCGCATCAGGGGCGTCGTGTGGTGCTGGCAACCAACGTAGCCGAAACGTCACTGACCGTACCGGGTATCCGCTATGTCGTTGATTCTGGATTGGCGCGTGTCAAGCGCTACT
The DNA here is from genome assembly GCA_903930805.1 of uncultured Rhodocyclaceae bacterium. Lineage (GTDB taxonomy): Bacteria > Pseudomonadota > Gammaproteobacteria > Burkholderiales > Rhodocyclaceae > Sulfuricystis. The sequence continues at coordinate 617 of CAIYZZ010000018.1, forward strand.
CGCATCGCACCAAGGTTGAACAGTTGCAGGTCGAGGCTATCGCGCGCGCAGCGGCCAACCAGCGTGCTGGCCGCTGCGGTCGCGTTTCTTCCGGTATCTGTTTCCGTCTCTACGCCGAGGAGGATTTCAACAAGCGCTCGCCCTACACAGAGCCCGAAATCCTGCGCTCCTCGCTGGCGGGGGTGATCCTGCGCATGAAGTCGCTGCACCTTGGCGACGTCGAGGTCTTTCCTTTCCTCGAAGCGCCATTGCCGCGCATGATCGCCGACGGCTACACGCTGCTGGCCGAACTGGGCGCCATCGACGAGACGAGCAAGGAGCTGACTACGGTTGGCAAGGAACTGGCCAAGCTGCCGCTTGACCCAAAGATCGGTCGCATGATTCTCGCCGCGCGCGAACATGGCTGCCTCAAGGAAGTGCTGATCATCGCCGCCGCGCTTGGCACGCAGGATCCGCGCGACCGGCCGCAGGAGCAGTCGGCGGCCGCTGACCAAGCCCACGCCAAGTGGAAGGATGAGAAATCGGAGTTTCTGTCGCACCTGAAGTTGTGGGCAGCCGCCGACGAGGTATGGAAGCACGAAACTTCCAACAAGCAACGTCAGTGGTGCCGGCAGAACTTCATCAACTGGTTACGCCTGCGCGAATGGCGCGATGTGCATGGGCAGTTGATGACACTCTGTCATGAGCATGGCTGGAAAGAGAACCAATTGCCCGGTTCCTACGAGGCCATCCACAAGGCGTTGCTGACCGGATTGCTCGGTCATATCGGCCTGAAGAACGAGGAAGACCAGAACTATCTCGGCGCGCGCGGCATCAAGTATTTCATCCATCCCGGTTCGTCGCTGGTGAAGAAGGCGGGACGCTGGATCATCGCGGCGGAACTGGTCGAGACCTCGCGCCTGTTCGCCCGCTGTATCGCGAAGATCGAGCCGGAGTGGCTGGAACAGGTTGGCGCGCACCTGATCCGCCGCCACGTCTTCGAACCGCACTGGGAAAAAAGTGCAGGGCAGGTGGTGGCGTGGGAACGCATCACGCTGCATGGCCTGCTGTTGCACGCCAAGAGGCGCATAAATTACGGGCCGCTGGCACCGCAGGAGGCGCGCACCATTCTGATTCGCGGCGCGCTGGTGGATGGTGAGGTGGGCGAGGACTGGGTGCGCAAGTGGCGCTTCCTGCAACACAACCAGAAACTCAAGCTGGAGATTGAAAAGCTCGAGCACAAGGCACGTCGTCCCGATGTGCTGGTGGATGACGAACTGGTGTTTGCTTTTTTCGACGCCTTGGTGCCTGCGGAAATCAGTTCCCTGGCCGCCTTCGATAAATGGCGGCGCGTGGCCGAGCAGGAAAACCCCAAGCTGCTCTTCCTCGAAAAAGAACAGCTGATGCGCCATGAGGCGGCGGGTATCACCACCGACGCGTTCCCGGCATCGCTATCCCATCGCGGTCAGCAATACAATCTTGCGTACCACCACGATCCCGGCGCAGCGGACGACGGTATTACGCTGGCCCTGCCGCTTACCGCGCTGAACCAGGTGCCGGCGCTGCGCCTCGAATGGCTGGTTCCCGGCCTGCTCAAGGAAAAAGTCGTCGCCTTGCTCAAGACGCTGCCGCAAAAATATCGCCATCGCGTGCAGCCACTCGAGGGATTCGCTGAAAGCTTCGTCGATGCCGAGCACGCCGACGAAGAAATGCGCGAGGAACCGCTGGTTCGCGCATTGACGCGTGCCATCGAAGAAAAGATCGCGCTGAAACTGCCGCTCGATGGGCTGCGTCCCGGCGAGCTACGGCCGCATCTGTTGATGAATTTCCGCCTGCTCGACGAACACGGCGGCACGCTGGCCATGTCCCGGAACCTTGCCGAATTGCGCGCCGATTACGGCGACTTCGCTGCGCCCTCGGAGGAAAAGGTTGCCGAGATCCAGCGTCTCGACCTGCGCGGTCAATTCGCCCTCGCGCTGAAGGAACAACTGAAATTCGCCGAGAAAAGCCTGCCGCGCGAACTGGGCCTGCAGTTCATGCTGTTCGGTAGCGAGCAGGATCTGAAGGAACAGATTGCCGCCGTGGCGCTCGAACGTACTTGCCTGGCAGAACCGCTGCCACCGGGCGAAGCGGCATTCGAGGCGCGCGTCGCCCAGGCCAAGGGCCGGGTAGTGCTAGTCGCCCAGGAGGTGGCGCGGCAGGCCGGGGCGATTCTTGCCGAGTATTTGATCGTGCAGAAAAAACTCGCCACGGCGCAGAAATCATTTCCACAAGCCTGTGCCGACATTGCCGCGCAACTGGCCGAGTTGCTGCAAAAACGCTTTATCGTCGTCACGCCCTACGAGCGGCTGCAACACTTTCCGCGCTACCTCAAGGCGATTGCTCTACGGCTCAACAAGGTGAAAAATGATAGTGCTCGCGATGCGCGCTTGCTGATTGACTGGCGTGGCCTCGCCCAGCCGTGGGAACGCGAGTGGAATGCCATGCGCAAGGCCAGTGTGCAGGATCCCTTTCTGCAAGAGTATCGCTGGCTGCTCGAAGAGCTGCGCGTTGCTCTCTTTGCACAGGAATTGAGGACGCCGAGCCCGGTGTCGGTGAAACGCCTGCAGAAAATGTGGGAAGGCAGGACCCGCTCATGAAGCTGTTCAATATCCTGTTGCGTGCCGCCCGCGACCTGCTGCGGCCGGAGATTCTCTGGCATGCGCTGTGGCCGCCCATTGTGGCGGCCATTCTATGGTCGCTGGTTGCGTGGCATGCCTGGCAGCCCGCCGCCGCCTGGATCGTGACCAGCTTGCCCGACTGGTCATGGCTCAACTGGTTTGGCCCTTCGCTGGCGCACATCGCAGTGTTTTTCCTGTTTGCGCCTCTGGTGTATTTCACTGCGTTGCTGTTGGTGGCGCTGTTTGCGCTGCCACGCATGATGACGCTCATCGCCGCGCGCGACTATCCCGATGTCTCGCGTCAGGGTTCGGTGCAGGCGGCGCTATGGGGGAGTGTCGTCAATACGCTGCTGGCGGGTGCGATCTTCATCGTCGGCTGGTTGGTCACCTTGCCATTGTTGCTGATCCCCGGTGCATTGTTTGTCCTGCCGCTACTTTGGGCGGCCTGGCTGAACCAGCGGGCGTTCCGCTTCGATGCGCTGGCCGAACACGCGCAACCGGAAGAGCGCATTGAATTGATCCGCCGTGAGCGTGGCAAGCTGTACGCGGGCGGATTGGCGGGGGCTTTCGTGGCGCATGTGCCGGTCATCAACCTGCTGGCGCCGGCCTACACGGCGATATTGTTTGTCCATCTGTGTCTGGGCGCGCTGCGTGGCTTGCGCCAGGAGAAGGGGATTACGCTATGAGGACGTACGGGGCAATCATCATCGGCGACGAAATCATGCGCGGCAAGCGGCTGGACAAGCACTTCGCCAAGCTGACGGAAATTCTTGGAGCGCGTGGGCTGCATTTGTCCTGGGTCGAGTATTTGGGCGACGAACGGCCGCGCTTGGTTGAGGTATTGCGCCGCTCGCTGGCCTCGGGCGATGTGGTGTTCAGCTGTGGTGGCATCGGTGTGACACCCGACGATCACACCCGTCAGGCCGCCGCGCTTGCGGCCGGTGTGCCGCTGGAATTACATGCCGATGCCGAGCGTGAAATTCGCGCGCGCATGGCTGAGCTGGGTCAGGAAGTGACGCCTGCGCGGCTCGAACTCGGCACTGTGCCACGGGGCAGCCGCATTATTCCCAATCCGTTCAATCGTATTCCGGGATTTTCGTATGGCGACCACCACTTCCTTCCGGGCTTTCCGCAGATGGCGTGGCCGATGGCCGAATGGGTGCTTGACACTTATTACGCGGACGATTTTCGGCAGGGCACCGAGGTCGAGGCGGCGATTCTCGTCTGGGAAGGGCTGGAAGGCGTGATGCTCGATCTGATGCGACAGGTCGAGGCGGACTTTCCCGGCATCACGGTATTCAGCCTGCCCAGTTTTGGTAACGAAACAGTGCGGCGGCATGTCGAACTGGGCGTGCGCGGGGTGCCCGTACAAGTTGAGCAGGCTATAGAGGTGCTCAAAACGGGTGTTGTGGCACTGGGGTACGCTTTCGACAAAAAATAAAAAGTCGGCGCTGGTGGGACGGCGAAAAAAAGCCCCGACCAAAAGGTCGGGGCTGAAACGGTTCCTTTGCGGAACCGGAGGAGGAGACAACTACTACAATTACTCAGGCGGCCGAATTAGGCAGCTTTTTTGGCCTTCGGAGCGGAAGCACCGACAGCCTTGACAGTGGCGGTGGTGGCGGCAGCGACGTTCGCTTCGGTCATCTCGGCAACTTGCTTGGCGGCCTTGTTCATGGTTTCGTAGGCGGAGTTGGCGGCGGCGATCGCGGACTTGACGGCGGCGACAGCGACGTCGGAACCGGCGGGTGCGTTCTTCACGGCCTTGTCCAGCACGCTGGTGACGTTCTTGTTCATCTCGACATACTGGCTGTCTGCGATCTTGGAGAACTCATCTTGCGTCTGGGTGGCAATTTCATAAACGCTACGCGAGTAGGCCACGGCCTTCTCGAAAGCGGGTTGGGCCAGTGCGGACTGTAGGCTCAACAACTCTTGCACATCCTTGACCGACATCAGCGCCTTGGCATTGATAACGCTGTCTTCCAGCATGATGCGGGCGGTGTTCAGGTTCAGGGCAGCGAGGCGCTCGGCGCTGGCAAACGCGGTGTTGGCGATGGTCATCAGGGACTCGACGTTGGCTTTGTTGGCGCCGGCGAAGTTTTCGGGGGTGTTGTACATGGCGAACTCCTAAAGTGAGAATTTATGAAAAGGGTGGTGTGGCTAATTGGTCGCAGTGTATGTTGCGATGCAGCATGGACTGAATTATATGGGCCTAAAGATCGAAGTCAAGGACTTTATGGTGCGGTGCACCAAAATATTTCTCATGAAGCCATAAGCTCCATCTAATCAATGCGTTGCTTTAGTATCTTTGGGGTTGTTGCTCAGCGGTGCCTGAAAACCGGGGAGCGTTTTTCGAGGAAAGCTGCCATGCCTTCCTCCTGGTCTTCGAGACCAAAGTTGGCGTGGAATCCGCGCCGTTCGAACAGCAGGCCTTCGGCGAGCGAAGACTCATAGGTGCGATTCACGGCTTCCTTGATCATCATGGCGACGGGCAGAGAGTAGCCGGCGATGGCCTGGGCAGTGGCCATCACTTCGTCGAGCAGCTTTTCAGCAGGAACGATGCGCGCCACCAGACCACTCTTTTCGGCTTCGATGGCATCCATCAGGCGACCGGTAAGGCACATTTCCATGGCCTTGGCCTTGCCGATGGCGCGTGGCAGGCGCTGCGTGCCCCCCGCACCCGGCATCACGCCCAGTTTGATCTCGGGCTGGCCAAAACGAGCATTTTCGGCAGCGATGATGAAATCGCACATCATCGCCAGCTCGCAGCCTCCCCCCAGAGCAAAGCCCGCGACCGCAGCGATCACCGGTTTGCGGCAGCGGGTGACGCGCTCCCAGTTGCGGCTGACGAAATTTGACCGGTAGGTATCCATGTGCCCCCAATCCTTCATTGCCGCGATATCGGCACCCGCCGCAAAGGCTTTCTCGGAACCGGTAATGACGATGCAGCCGATATCATCATCGGCTTCAAAGGCATCGAGTGCGGCCGTGACTTCGTCCATCATGGCATCGTTGAGTGCGTTCATCGCCTTGGGGCGGTTAAGCGTGATCAGCCCGACGCGGTCATGGGTTGCGACGATGATGTTTTCCGGGTTCATGCGGGCGCTCGGCAGGCTTAGCGGGTGGGTGCAACGGGTGTCGCAGGTGTCGCAGGTGCGGCGGCGGGTGTGGCCGATGTGCCTGGAGTCGCCGGGACCGTCGTGGCAGGTTTGTTTTTGGGCTGGATGATGGCCTTGACGCGGCTCTGCTCGCTGCCTGGTTTGGCGCCGGGCGCGGCGGTTACCAAGTACTGCTCTGTGATGCCGTCGTAAAAGATATAGTCGCCGCGCACATCGTCCATACCACTTTTGACGTAGGCGCGCCTGAAGAACTCGGCTTTTTCGCTACGCGAATCGTATTCAATACGCTCGCCCTCGCCATCCACATATTCATCCTTGCCCTCGCGCTTCTGGCGAAAGCGTGCCAGACCGTCAGCGCCGCCTGTGGCCACGCCCTTCTGGAAGCCCTCGGCATCCTGCGTGACAACCAGTTTTGCACTGCGAATGACGAGCGTGCCTTGCGAGAGGACAACGTTGCCTTCGAAGTTGTGCACGTGCTTGATGTCGTCGACCGTCACACGCGCAGCCTCCAGATTGACCGGTTTGTCGCGGTCGGCACGTTCGGCATGAGAGATGCCCGGGGCAAAAGCGCCACAGGTCAGAAGCAGAATCAGGATGCGCGCAGATAGGTTCATGTCAGGGTTTGGGTTGCGGTTTGGGCTTGGTTTTGGGTGCAGGCTTCTGTTTTTGAACAGGTTTCGATTTGGCTACCGGTTTCGGTACGAGAACCGGTTTGGGAGCTGCGATGGTTGTAGTACTTAGTGTGGCGACGCGAGAGACGCCGCCGTTGCGGTGGAATATGCCATAAACCGGCCCTTCGAGTACAGATATGCCGGACTTGTTGTTTGCCTGCAAACCACTGCCATTGATGTTGGTCAATCCCTGGGTGATGGTAACCGGTTGGGTAGTGGTGGCAATTTCATCATCGGGATAAACATCGAGCTGCGTCGTGGTCAGTACGGAGTTCAGCTTGCCATCGAGCCCGCCACGTATGACCCGCACGTTGTCGATCAGTTGGACATGCTTGGCCCCGCTGTCGAGGCTGGCTTCGCGGGCGGTAATGTGCGTTGGCGGCACGCGGTGATAGGTCAGGTCCGGCGCGAGAACGATAGTGCTGTCGTCATCCGGGTAATGCCGCATGATTCCGGCTCGTAGAGTGGACTGCAAGGTACCCACCTGATCGAAGCGCCTGACCTCAAAATTCTCGACAATATAGTCGGGATCGTGACGCGACTTGCCGTCCCTGCTGTTAGCCGGGGGGAGAGAGGCTAAATACAGCCAGTAAGTCATCGCGGCCAAAAAGCCCGCCAGCATGAGCGGAAACAAGGTGGCGGACGGGTTGAGTCTGCCCTTCATGACGTCGGCTACCGAAGGGCCGACTTGAGGGAGACGATGCCCCCTGTGGGGGCAGCGAGCGAAGCTAGCGTGGGGACCATTTTTAGTCCAGGTAGGGAGCCATGACGCGCTCCCAGTTGCCTTGTGCGCGCAGGATCAACTCGCAGACCTCGCGCACGGCACCGGCACCCGCCGGGGCCTGGGCAACATGGCAGGCATGCTGGCGCACCAGTGCGTGGCCATCGGGCACGGTGGCGGAAAAGCCGCAGGCACGCAGCAGGGGCAGGTCGATCAGGTCGTCGCCCATGTAGCCGCACTGCGCGAAATCGAGATTGTCGCGCGCCAGCAGTTCTGCCATCGCCGCGCGCTTGTCTTCGACGCCCTGCATCACGAGTTCGATCCCCAGGTTGGCAGCACGGCGTGTGACGATGGGCGAGTCGCGGCCGGTGATGATGGCGAGCTTGACACCGGACTTTGCCAGCAGCTTGAGGCCGAGGCCGTCGCGGCTGAAAAAGGCCTTGCAGTGATCACCTTCCGGACTGAAGTAGAGCCGGCCGTCGGTCATTACGCCGTCGATGTCGAATCCCATCAGCCGGATCTTGGCGGCGCGTTCGGCACAGTTCATCAGACCACCTTCGCGCGGAAGAGATCATGCATGTTGAGGGCGCCGACCAGTTGGCCGGCGGCATTGGTGACCAGCAACTGGTTGACCTTGTGGCGTTCCATCATCTCGACGGCCTCGACGGCCAGCCGCTCGAGGCCGATGATGCGCGGGTTGCGGCTCATGATGTCCCCGACCGTGCTTTCGCGCAAGTCGCCGAGCTTTTCCAGCGCGCGCCGCAAATCGCCGTCGGTAAAAATGCCGGCCAGTTTGCCGTCCGCACCGAGAACGGCCGCCATGCCCTGCCCGCCCCGCGAGATGGCGACCAGCGCTGCCGGCACTGCCGTCGATGCGGCGACCACTGCGATGCGCTCGGCAGCTTGCATAACGTCGCGTACATGGGTCAGCAATTTGCGGCCGAGCGCGCCGCCCGGATGCGAGCGGGCAAAGTCTTCCGCGCCAAAACCGCGCGCGTCGAGCAGGGCGACTGCGAGGGCGTCGCCCAGCGCCAGCGCCACAGTGGTGCTGGCCGTGGGAGCAAGGTTGAGCGGGCAGGCTTCTTCATCGACATGTGCATCGAGATGAATGTCGGCTTCGCGCGCCAGCGCTGATGCGGCATTGCCGGTGATGGCGATCAGTTTGCCGCCCTGGCGTTTGACGAGCGGCACGATGGTCAGCAGTTCGTCGTTCTCGCCGGAGTTCGAGAGAGCGATCAGCACGTCGTCGCGCGCGATCATACCGAGGTCGCCGTGCACTGCCTCGGCGGCATGGACAAAATAGGCTGGCGTGCCGGTGCTGGACATGGTGGCGGCGATCTTGCGGCCGATGTGCCCCGATTTGCCGATGCCGCTGACAATGACGCGGCCACGACAGTCGAGAATCAGCGCCACGGCCTGAGCAAACGCATCATCCAGCCGTGCGGCAATCTTCAGCACGGCGTCGGCCTCGATGGCGAGGACACGGCGGGCGAGGTCGAGCGTGCGAACGGAGGCAGAACTGGAGGTCATGTGGCGGAAGAGGGCCGGTCGAATCGCGCAATGAACACAATGGGGTCGCAATGTGGCGGTTATGATTGGGGCAAATTATAACCACCCACCCACACAGACCGACGAGTAATCCGTGTCCCTTCATCTGATCCTATTATTGCTGGGTGCCGCCGTGCTGGCGGTGGTGGTTTGTCGCAGCCTCAATCTGCCGCCCATTCTCGGCTATCTGATGGTTGGCGCACTGGCCGGGCCGCATGCCTTCGGCGTGTTGCCCGATAGCGCCAGTGCCCAGCGGCTGGCGGAGTTTGGGGTGGTATTCCTGATGTTTACCATCGGCCTTGAATTCTCCTTGCCGCGCCTCTTCGCCATGCGGCGCATCGTTTTTGGCCTCGGTCTGGCGCAGGTAGGGGTGACCTTCGTGGTGACGGCGGCGGGGGCCCTGTTCTGGGGCGTGTCCTGGCAGGCGAGTGTGGCGCTGGGCGGGGCGCTCGCCATGTCATCGACGGCGATCCTGTCCAAGCTATTGACAGAGCGACGCGAACTCGATGCCACGCACGGTCGCGAGGTGATGGGCGTGCTGTTGTTTCAGGATATTGCCGTGGTGCCGCTGCTGGTGCTGATCCCTGCGCTGGCGCAGCCGGTCGATGCCCTCGCCGGCGAACTGGGCCTGGCGCTGGCAAAAGCCACCGCGCTGCTTGCCCTGGTGCTGTTCGTCGGTCAGCGTCTGATGCATGCCTGGTTCGGTCTGGTGGCACGACGCAAGTCGAACGAACTGTTCATGCTCAATGTGCTGCTCGTGACATTGGGATTTGCAACCATCACAGAGTTGGCCGGCCTGTCGCCGGCGCTCGGCGCCTTTGTCGCCGGCATGCTGATTTCCGAGACCGAGTATCGCTACCAGGTCGAGGAAGACATCAAGCCCTTCCGTGATGTGTTGCTTGGCCTGTTCTTCATCTCTACCGGCATGATGCTCGACCCGACGGCAATCTGGCGCGATGTCGTCGGCGTGCTGGCGATGTTGCTGTTGCTGCTGGCGAGCAAGCTGACCGTAGTCGGCGTGGTCTCGCGCCTGCTGGGAAGCAGCCCGGGGACGGCGTTGCGTTCCGGTCTCTGGCTTTGCGCAGCGGGCGAATTTGGTTTCGTGCTGTTGGCGCGCGCCACCGACACCGGCCTGATTGACCCCGCCCGGATTCAGCCCGTACTCGCGGCCATGGTGCTGTCGATGATGATCGCGCCCTTGGTAGTGCATTATTCAGACCATTTTGTTCTGCGCTTTGTCGCTTCGGAGTGGCTGATGCGCTCGATGCAACTGACCCAGATAGCCGCGCGCACCGTGGCGACCGAGAAGCACACCATTTTGTGCGGCTACGGCAAAACCGGCCAGCACCTGGCCCGTTTTCTCGAAACCGAGAAAATCAGTTTCATGGCGCTTGATCTCGACCCCGAGCGGGTGCGCGAAGCCGCAAGTGCCGGCGAACCCGTTGTTTGGGGCGATTGCACGCGGCGTGAAAACCTGCTGGCTGCCGGCATCGCCCGCGCCAGCGTTCTGGTGGTCACCTTCGCCGACACCAAGACGACTTTGCGCCTGGTTGAGCGCGTGCGCGAACTGCGCCCCGACCTGCCCATCGTCGCACGCTCGCGCGAGGAGGAAGACGCAGAAAAACTCTTCGAGGCCGGGGTCGCCGAGGTCGTTCCCGAGGCGCTTGAATCCTCGGTGATGTTGGCCACCCACGCGCTGGCACTGGTTGGTGTGCCGATGCACCGCGTCATTCGCCATCTGCGCGACATGCGCGAGCAGCATTACGCCCTGTTGCGTGGTTTCTTCCACGGTGCCTCGGATGCCGGGGTAAATCTATCCGAGGCCGACCAGCCCCGCCTGCATGCGGTCACGCTCGACGCAGGTGCCTGGGCTGTTGGCCACAGCCTTGAAGAGGTAGCGCTGGAAAAAGTCGGTGCTGGCGTGACGGCAATCCGGCGGCGCACGCAGCCGCAGGTGGCGCTAGCGGGCGACACATATCTGCTAGCGGGAGATGTGGTGGTTATCCGGGGTGGCGCGGCAGCCGTGGCGGCGGGGGAAGATCAACTGTTGAGGGGCTAAAGAAAAAGTCGGTACTGGCGGGACGGCGTCGGCAGGCACAAAAGACAAAGCCCGCCGAAGCGGGCTTGATAAGTCTTGCGGCAGAATTATATTTGTTTACACACGGTATATACGGTAGATCCGTCATCAATGTAGTTGGCTGGGGGAGGGGAAGTTGCCAGTCCGGCCGCCACCGCAGTGCCACGTACAGTGCCAGTAATCGCGTTTCCATCGTCAAATTGCGCATCAATGGCACCGGCAATTTTGCCCAGCAGATTCGACGTGCATACAACCAGGCCAGACAGACCTAACGCACCCTGCTGTACATGCAAGACACCGCCTGCAGCATTTTGCGGATTGAGTTTTCCAGCCCCCGTAGCCCCGGCGGCAGTATCGCCACCCACAAAGCCAGCGAGTCTCAAATGGTGCCAAAACTGACAGTTTTCGGTTATGTCGGTTGCGCAGTTGAGAATAGTAGTATTGCCCGTTGCTCCAACCACTGCATCCCCATTACCCGAAACCGCCAGCGGGGAGGTCCAGCGGGCGGCAGCGCCGCTATCATCACCGGGGAATCTCTTGAAACGGTCTTGATAGGAATAAACCGCTGCAGTGATGCCGTTGAGGTCATTGGCGATGTTCTTGATCTTGGCCTGATTGATCAATTCCTGACCCTTCAGCACGCCGCCGAGCAGCAGGCCGATGATGACGAGCACGATGGCGATTTCGACGAGGGTGAAACCGGATTGCCTTTTCATTTTTATACTCCACTAAAGATATACTTGGATTTATATAAGCATGATGTGTGCCAATTACTCTCTGTGCCGTTTGATCGGGCTTTTGGCCTAAAAAAGTAATTAATGCCCTGAGTTGGCAGCAAAAAGTGCGTTGGATTACCACACTGAAGCTGTATCGATAAAACTGTGGTGTCGAAAAATCGACAGCCTGTCGTGGTTTCGTCATCTTGTTCTGCGCGTTTGTTCCCTTCGCCCGGGCTAGAATTCCGCTGGAAATCCATGCCGATCCAGATCGATATCTCTTCTACCGTCCGCCGCCGCTGGGTTTTTCTAGCGTTTCTGGTGGCTTTGCATCTGGTCTTTTTGCTGGGGCCGGAGACGCCCTATGGGCGCCTGCTGTTCCTTTCGCACATCGGAATCGGTTTGCTGTGGCAACCCTTTATCCAGTCGCGGCGACAGTTCGGCTTTGGCGGTACGGCGCTGGTGGTGCTTTCTGCCCTGTTTCTTTCGTATTTTTTGAGCTGGGGCCTGCTGACCATCTGGACGATGCTGCTGACGGGCGTCGTCGGCGGCAAGGTGTTCCTGTTTCCTGACACCAAGGAACGCCTGTTTCACCTGCTGGCGCTCGGTTATCTGGCTACTGCACTGCTGGCGCTGATTCTCCCTGCTTCGCTGGCTACCCTAAGGCTGGCCGACCCGGCGCTGGCCAACCTGGTGCTGTATCTGGCACCGGCCGTGTTTTTCGTGATGGCGGTCATGCCTGTCAAGCAAAAAGCAACGGATGACCGCGCCGAGATCGTCGACTACATCTATGGTGCGCTGATTTTTCTGCTGCTGGCGGTGATCGTACTGGGCAGCGTGAGCTTTACCCTGCTGTTCAAGGTGAGCTATGTTGAGGCCTTGCTGATTGCACTGGCTCTCGTCGCGGGCATCTTGCTGCTACTCGGGTTGATCTGGGATCCCCGTGGCGGCTTTGTTGGGCTGGGGAGCGCGGTTGCGCAGCACGTCATGTCTTTGGGGTTGCCGTTCGAAGGTTGGCTGGAATCCCTGGCGGCGCTCGCCAAGGCCGAAGAAGACCCCGACCGGTTTATGGTGCTCGCCTGTGCCGATTTGCCCGCGCGTCTGCCCGGGGTGGTGGGCGGCGACTGGCAAACGTTAGCTGACACACAAAAGTTTGGCAAACAGCAGGGGCAGCACACCACCTTTGCATACGGCGAACTGAAACTGGGCTTGGTAAGCCGGGTGCAGCCGAGCCCGACGCTGCTATGGCACTATGACTTGGCTGTGCGCCTGCTTGCCGAGTTTTATGTGGGCAAGCAGCGCGCGCAGACACTGCGGCGGCTGTCCTATGTCGAGGCAATCCATGAAACCGGCGCGCGGCTGACCCATGACGTCAAGAATCTGTTGCAGGCCCTCGAGACTTTATGCGCGGCTGTCGAGCAGGAAGGTGCTGCGCCGTCGCCCCGCTTCAATGAGTTGCTGCGCCGCCAGTTGCCCGAAATTTCCACGCGTCTGCGCCATACGCTGACGAAGCTGTCTTCGCCTGGCAAGCTTGCTGCGGCCCAGCCACGGCAAGCTGCGTCGTGGCTGGCGGGGCTCGAAAATCGCTACACCGGCGACTGGATTGATTTTTCGATGGCGGGTGACCTGTCTGCGTGCAGCTTGCCGGATGAGGGCTTGTTTTCCAGCGTCGCGGAGAATCTGCTACAGAACATTGCCGACAAGCGCCGCGCCGACTCTGCTATCCGGGCCAGGGTTTGCCTGCACGGCGAAGCCGGCAAGGTCTGGCTCGATGTGTGCGATGACGGTGCCGCCGTCCCCCCTGGCCTCGTGGCGGGGCTCTTCAGTCAGCGCGTTTCATCCGAAAACGGGCTGGGTATCGGCTTGTTTCAGAGTGCCCGCCTGGCGGAGCAGGGCGGCCTGCACCTGGAACTGGCGGAAAATCGCGACGGCTGTGTGTGTTTCAGGCTGGCACCGGTGGCGGACTAGTCCGCCACCTTGCGGCCGATGAGCCGGTAGACCGTCATGTCGCCCTTGCCCTTGAGGTAGATCGTTTGTGGCTCGTGGAAGTCGAAGCGGTCTGACAGGCGACGGTAGGTGGCCGTGTCGCACTGGATCATGCCGGGTACGCCCTCGCTGGTAATGCGGCTGGCGAGGTTGACCGTGTCGCCCCACAGGTCGTAGATGAACTTCTTCTTGCCGACGACACCCGCTACCACCGGCCCGGTGCCAATGCCCATGCGCATTTCAAGGTGCGAGGCATTCACCGCGAAGTCGCGCTGCAGCAAATCCTGCATTGCCACTGCCAAATCGGCAATGGCGGCCGAATAGTCGGCATTATCGGTATTGATGCCGCCGGCAACCATGTAGGCGTCGCCGATTGTCTTGATCTTTTCGAGGCCGTAGTGTTCCACCAGATCGTCGAAGGCCGAAAAAATACTGTTGAGCATGCTGAACACCTGGCTCGGCGTCATGTTTGCCGCGGCATGCGTGAAATTGACGATATCGGCGAACATCACCGTGGCGTCGGCGAAGCCGTCGGCGATGACCAGCTCGGAATTTTTCAGTCGCTCCGCCACCGGGGCGGGCAGGATGTTGAGGAGCAGTTTTTCGGAGCGGTCTTGCTCATACTGCAGATCTTTGTGGGCTTCTTCGAGCCGCGCCTGGGTCTTGAGTTTCTCCTGTATCGAGAAGCGCAACAGCATGTAGATCATGCTGGCGACAGCGATGAAGTTCAGCGTGAAAAACACCACGCTGGTACTCAGAGGTACCTGTAGAGCCGTTTTAAGGGAGTTATCAACCAGGGCATAATCGAAAAATCCGGACATCGCAGTACAGATTGCCCAGGCGAAGAACCAGGCGATGGATTCGCGCACGCCGAAAAACAGGATCGCGCCGATCGGAGCCAGCAGCCCCCAGAGGACGATACCGCTGGCGGCGATAAAGTTGCCGATGCTCCACTGGATGGCGAAGGGCGCGAAGAGAAACAGGCCCAGTTGAGAAACGCGGAAAAAATTGAA
>CAIYZZ010000019.1 GCA_903930805.1 uncultured Rhodocyclaceae bacterium
GTGCCGGCTGTCCGGCTCAATTTGAGACGGCACCCTTTTTGATGTCAACTACCCATCAGCCTCAGAACGGCATACCACTGATGACAAAACCATTCCCAACTCACATCGATATCGACCTGTCGGCCAAATGCAATCTTCGTTGCAGTTTCTGTCACCTCAGCTACTTCACCCCAAAGGAGCGCGGGGTGCAGATTGGCATTGAGGATTTCGAGAAACGCATAGAACCCTTACTCCCTCACCTGAAAACCCTCACCCTCTTCAGTAAATATGAGGTGCTCACCTGCCGCGATTTCATACCGATCTACCAGCGTATTCGTAATCATGATGTTGAGGTGTATTTCTCCACCAATGGCCTGTTGTTGAGTGACGAGATCCTGGATGTCCTGGTCGGTCATTTGCACTACATCACGGTTTCCATAACTGGATTCAGTCGTGAACGGTACGCACATTTCATGCAGACTGATGCCTTCGACAAAGTGGAAGAAACCCTCACGAAACTCAATCAACTGAAGACTAAGCGGGGCACGCCGTACCCGATGCTACGTATATCGACAGTTGGAATGCAGGACACCCTTGACGACTTGCCTGATGCCATCGATTTCGCCCTGAAGCACAATGCGTTGGAGGGACTGCAGCTAACCTCGCTATACGTCTTCGAGGAGAGCATGCGCGCTCAGCTTCCGATGGCTGATTTGCCCCGCTACAAACGACTTACCGAGGCCGCCTTGAAATATGCAGAAAGCCGGAATGTCAAGCTGGTACTACAAAGCGGCTCGATGGACGATAACGCCCGAGACACCGAAGAGATCGGTCACAAATACTGCGATCTACCCTGGTTCAGGTTGTCAATCCAGCCCAATGGCGATGTCTATCCTTGTCCAGTGGCTTATCAACCGGTCGGGAACTTCCACGAACAACGGGTCGAGGACATTTGGAACGGCGAAACGATGGCCACTTTTCGAGCCGGAGTCAACGATCCCGAACATATGAATGAAGATTGCGTCAATTGCATTCATTGCCGGCATCATTCCATTATCGATCCTGAAAAGAACGACTTCTCCAACAAGGGAGAATTCATTGGTGGCATGAGTCGGACGGTAAAACCAGGCAAGACCCGCAGAGGCGCTCCGAACCCTTCGCCAGGAGACACCTAGGCTCAGGCTTCACCTTGCCGGACAATGCGCGCCCCAAAAGGTCCGGGGCGATCTCCTGGCTGGCGTAGCCGACTCGGGATGGGACGTCCCCAGTTTCGGCGCCCCGCGACCAGATAGGTTCCTGAAATATGGAAAAGGCTCAATTGGCCCGTTGCTGCCAGCTCATTAAGCCATGGATATACGCCGCGTTTTTCACGACTTTCGCCAAGGTAGTCCGGAAAATCATAAAAGTCATGCCAGAGAAAGGTGGCATCAGCCTTACCTAGTTCAAGTGCGATCAGCGTATCTGATCGAACGCCATGATAGGCGTGATCCCCATCGATGAAGGCAAAATCAATACGGTTCTTGAGATGGGCAAAACTGGAGATAGGCTCATCCGGGCGCACAAGCAGCTGCCGGATGCTGTTCTTCCATAGACTGGCATGGAATGCCGAACCGATATCAGAGTCACCCCTCAGGATCGTGGATGTATAGTTTCCGCGGCATTCTTCACGGAGGTCCACAGTATGGATTTCAGCGCCTTTGGGGGCATTGGCAGCAAGCAGCAGCGTTCCGGTCCCTTGTCCGGTACCAAACTCGATGAGGCATTCAGGCCTGCAGTCAAGTACCGCCGCTGCGAGTGCGAGCTGTTCGTAGGAGAACAGCATTGGCAATTCATTCGAAGGGAAGCTCATCAGCGAGGAAACCGCAACAGTCAGGCCTGCTCCAGGCAAGTTGCAACCAGGGAATAGATCGCGTAACTCTGCGGTTGGTATACGGTTGCCGTCATGTTCCATGCTCGTATCAGCCTAAAATGTTGCAGAATGCACAGGAGACTCTTTTGAGTCAAACCCGCGTTTCATGATACACCTTCGACTTGCTCCTAGATGGAACCACAGTGATGGCGACAAAGGTCATTTTTGCTGATCTCACCCACACGGGTCAGGTCGTTGCTGCGAATACATTTCCCTTCGCTGCGGCCCTGGTTGCGTCCCATACCAAGTTGGTTTTGGGTGACGCCATTGACATCGAATTGTTCAAGTATCCAGAGGACCTTTCTTCCAGCCTCACGAAGGGGCTTCCTCGAGTAGCGGCTTTTTCCTGCTACTTGTGGAATATCCGACTAGCAAACGCTTTTGCGGAAAGGATCAAGCAACACTCCCCCAAAACAATCATTATTTTCGGTGGCCCTAATTACCCCATTGAGGTGGACGAACAGAAGCGCTTTCTCGCCCAGTACCCCGCAATCGATTTTTATGTATACAAGGAGGGGGAGCAGGCCTGTGCCAACCTTGTTCAGCGTCTTGCAGGACTCGAATGGGACGCAAAGCGGTTGAAAGCCGCGCGTGAAACGCTGCCTTCAATTCATTACCTAATTAACGGAGAGCATATTCACGGACCGCTGATGGAGCGACTGCAAAGACTGGCACTTACTCCTTCGCCCTATCGCTCCGGATTGATGGACAAATTTTTCGATGGCGTGCTAATTCCCATGATTGAAACCAACAGGGGATGCCCATTCCAATGCAGCTTTTGCATCGAAGGCACTGCCTACTACAACAAGGTGCGTTGGGAAGATCGCGAAAACATCAAGGCCGACCTCGGTTATATCGCGGAGCGAACTTCTAATCCTGACTTGTTGATTACCGACTCCAATTTCGGCATGTTCAAGGAGGACCTGGAAACCTGCCACATCATTGCGGACGTTCAGCGCCAGAAGGGGTGGCCACGCTATGTCCAAAATTCGTCCGGCAAGAACCAAAAGGAACGCGTTTTGGAGGCGGCTCGAATTTTGAACGGAGCCATGATCCTGACGGTCTCCATGCAGAGCACCGATGAGGTCGTCCTTAAGAATGTTCGTCGCTCCAACATCTCACTTGAGCAGATCCTAGACGTTGGCAAGCAGGCCGAACTCACCGGTGCAAATTCATACTGTGAAATCATCTTGGGGCTACCTGGCGATAGTCTTACAGGTCATTTTCGCAGTGTTATGACCATGATAGATGCAGATATTAACGATGTTCTTACCTACCAAACCATGATGCTCCCAGGCACTGACATCGCTACGCGGGAGAGCCGGGAACAGCATGGTCTCCAGACTCGCTGGCGCGCCCTGCCGCGATGCTTTGGTTCCTACGACATCCTGGATAAAAAGATTTCCATCGCAGAGGTTGAAGAAATCTGTGTCGCAAGCGACACGCTCTCCTTTGACGACTACCTTGAGTGCCGTGGCCTCAGCCTTTCCGTTGAGCTATTTCACAATTCAGGTGTTTTCGCAGAACTCGTGTCATTCCTCAAGCAGCGCCAAATCAAACGCTCACAGTTCGTTGAACGCTGCCATGTACTCGCTACCGCAATCAGCAGTCCCCTGCGCGATATCTATGACGGTTACATGAAAGAGAATGAGGACAAGCTTTGGGTTGATCCTCAAGCATTGCTCAAATGGCTTCTGGAACCGGGCATCATTGACCGCCACGTTTCCGGCGAACTGGGTTCAGGAGAACTCTACAAGTATCGGGCCATGGCCTTTTTCTGGCGGCAGCAGGAAATGCATGACCTTGCCTTCGCAGCCGCTCGCGACCTCCTGAACGTCTGCTCGTCACCTACGGCGATGATGGAGCGCTATCTTACCCAACTGGCGCTTTACAGCCTTCTGCGCAAGACTCACTTAATCGAGACCAACCGATGCACTATCGAGTGCTTTGATTTCAATTTTCCGGCACTAGAAAGAATTTCGTTCCAAGACGATCCATTTGCATATCAATTGCCTGAAGCTACTGCTATTCGTATCGATCACAATGCAGACCAGCGCGCAATGATTGCCGCGTACCTAAAACAGTATGGTTCATCCATCAACGGCCTGGGAAGATTGCTTCTTCGCAGCCATGTGAATAAGCTCTACCGGTCAGGAGAGACCATCGGTCAGCCCCTACAGGCTAGTGCAACACCCTAGAATCTGCCTAATGCCCCCATGGACTCGCGGAAAGCAATGCAGCGCCCATAGTTGCTCCGACAGAATCAATCAGGCGTTGGTGTCATGTTGAGGAGTCGCTGGTACAAGGCCTCCATCTCGCCGATCTTGTCATCCATCAAGATAGTGGCGCGGTAGGCTGTGATGTTGCGACGAATCTGCTCTGTATCCAGATCCCTCAGCAGTCCCGCCAAGCGGCCCAAGTCTTCCTGGGAGACCACTAGGCCCAGACCATACTTACGGACCAGGGCACTGACATGCTCCAATTCCTCGCTCACCAGGATGGGTAATCGGGCCTCCAAGAATGTAAAAAACTTGGTGGGGAGCATGTATTTGAAGTGGTCTCTGCCGACGCGAAAGCCCTCCGGAAATCGATAGAACATACAGCCGAAGTCATACTGGGTCAGATCCTGGGCCAGTTCGTGTGGAAGAATTCCCGTGCGAAGATGGAATTTTTCATCCTGTCTCTCCAGATAGTGGTAGTCGTCAAATGTGCTGTCGCCACGATTTTGGTAAGGGTTTAATAGAATATCGAATTGCAGTCCTTGAGCTAGTAATTCTTCCACCATAGAAAGTATTTGCACGTCCCCGAAACCTTGACGGGGGTGAGAGGACGGGGGCACAGTTCCGATGAAAACCAAGCGCGGATGAGCGCAAGTCGGAGCTAGACGGCCGGGATCGGCATCGAAAAAAGAGCGCTCGGGGTAACTGTGGAAACTTAGCGTTTCGAGAGGCGCTTTCTTGGCGCCGGTAAGTTTCTGAACGCCTGCTGAGGAAGTGTTGAATATCAGTGCATCAGAACTGCAAAAAACCAAGGGCTCGCAAATCTTCTCTAGTGACGCCCGGGACGGACCGAACAGACTCTCAAGAAAATCCCGGTCTCCGAACAGGGAAGGAATGTCATTGAACTCTGTTACCACTTTCCCACGTGGGTTGGCGACCTTGGCCACCAGGGGAAGGTAGTGATAAGTGAGCCAACCCTGGACATGCATGATCGGCGCGTCCAGATTGCGCAGGACGTTGAACATGACCGGCAGACTGCGATAGGTCGAACAGACTTGGTCGAAGTAATCATCGTTGCCATTCATCGAAGCAGGTTGATTAACCAGCAACGCTGTACGCCAACCACGCTTGCGCAAGGCCAGGCTCTGCCTGCAGAGATTGAAGTAGGCGAACTCTGCGATATATACCACGTCAATCTTGGCGGCCAGAAGGCATCGAGCGATGTCCAGTGCCAGCAGGCCTTCATATTGCGAGGGACGTTCACTTAGGTCCAATACTTTGACATTGAACTGGGGGTGCAGGACGCGCCAGGTTTGATAGGGCTCCAAAGCCAACTTGTCCTCTCGCAATACGAGGAGAGCCTCCGGCCTCGCCTCCGTCAGCTTGGAAAACGAGACAGCTTTGCCAAGGCCCGCCCGACCGGAGAAATGATAGCCCCTGCGCGTGTCATTGACATAGATAAGCTCTGCGAATCCCATTGCTTCAGCCATTGCCTGGCACCCATTGAGTTGCAGGATGTCGCAGTGGATCGCCAGACGGGTAACTCCCTGCTTTTGAAAATCCAAAAGGGCCCGGGTTATGACGACATTTGTCGAATGCGCTTTTAGCTGGGTAGAGATTTCAGTGGTTGGCAGCCCAGCGAGGGCAGGGTGAAATGCTTCAAGCTCCGCGGCGATGGCCTCCGCTGTGAGGGGAAGAATAAACTGCCTCTGAGGAGGCGAAAGCTGATCAATGGAATTCATGTCTCTCACCCAAACTCGCGACTGGAGGCAATGTACTCGATAACCATATGTGGCCCCTGGTCAGCAATAGAATATCGTCAGCGATCGTAAAAGGTTGAAATCCTGTCGGAAACCCAATCGATCTGACTTTTCGTGAGGAAATGATGAATAGGCAGGGAAAGGATGCGATTGGCCTGTTGCTCACAGATGGGGAAGCTTCCCAGTCTGTACCCATATTCGGCGGCGACTGGCTGGAGATGAATGGGCACCGGGTAATGGATGGCGGTCTGAATCCCCTCATCCTGGAGGTAGGTTTGAAGTTCATCCCGACGATCCACTTGGACCACAAGCAGGTGAAAGGTCTCAAAGGCACCAGGAAGCCCAACCGGGATGACGGCTCGAGAATCGAGCTGAGCGGCATAGTGAGCGGCGTTGGCACGGCGGCGCGCGATCACTCCGTCCAGACGTTTAAGCCTGAACTGGAGGAGTACAGCCTGAAGCGTATCCAGTCGAGAGACGGTGCCCCAGGTGACGACGGTATTGCGGTCCACCATGCCGTGGTTACGCAACAATCGGACTTGGCGGGCAATGGCGGCATCGGTGGTTGCCAAGAAACCCGCGTCCCCAGCGGCGTTGAGGTTTTTCAGTGGATGTCCCGAAAAACAGCCAACTTGACCGAAGGTTCCAGTCATCCGCCCATTCAATCTAGTGCCAATGGACTGTGCGGCATCCTCAATAACGGCTAGGTTGTAGCGTTCCGCCAGAGCAAGGATGGCCATCATGTCAGCGGGTCGGCCCGCTATGTGCACTGGCATGATGGCGCGAGTGTTTGGAGTGATGGCAGCGGCCACAGCGGCAGGGTCAATATTCTGATCAGCCTGGACATCTGCAAAGACTGGCTTTGCACCCACCGCCACAATGGCGGCGGCGGATGCCACGAAAGAATTGGGCGGGGTAATGACTTCGTCACCTGGCCCGATCTCCAGGGCCTTGAGACCGAGGATCAGGGCATCAGTACCGGAATTGAGCGCAACCACGTAAGGGACGCCGAGATATTCTGCCAAATCTTGTTCCAAAGCCTCTACCGCAGCGCCACCCACGAAATCGCCTCTGCGAAAAACCTCCTCCAACAGGGGGATTAACTCCGCGCGTTCCTCCTCGAATTGCGCCGGAAAATTCACGAAAGGAACTTTGGGCATGGCACTACCTTCCTTCGTAGAGTCACTGCACTACATCGATAATAGAACCCTGCTCCTCGCGAGAGAGGTGCTGGTCCACAGGAAAGCTGATCGCATTTCGAGCATGGCGATCCGTCACTGGTAAGTCGCCCGGGAAGTACCCCAAGGAACGAAGACCTTCCTGCTGGTATAGGGGGTGGGGTAATGGATTTTCGCCTCAATGCCATGGAGGCAAAACGCTCCTCGAACTGCGCAATAGCCTTACCCAAAGTGAAGTCACCGCTCGCCAAGATCCGAGCCAACTCGGCAAGAATGGGTTGTGGATCAGCGAACTGTTGATTCAAATAGGAAAAACGGACGGGGTTCATGGGTGGTTTCCCTCTGTGCAACATGTTGATCGTTGCGCGCCCGTTATGCCACCGTAGCCATCTCTCATGTACCGTAGGATACAATCTGATCGTTGGCAATTCACGGAAAACTCCAAACTTTTCGGAATCGATTGGTAGGCCGAATCGAAACTGGAATGTTGCGTGTGCGCAGGTTCGACAGTATCGCCGCGCAGTGGGTAGGCGTTATGCGAACCTCTCGCTCGCGGATTTCTGTGCACATTAGCAGCGACCATAAAACAACCTCTCCCGTCAGGAGCAAAGAAATAAAAATAGCTCAGGCAGTGGTCGACGCGCACTTGGCCGACTTCGTTTCGTATGCGACACACGAGGATGTCATTGGGGCGGCCCATTTCCTAAATCAACTTCACGATCTGGGCTGCCACGTTCGAATTTCGTCCAATGTATCGGGAAAATTCGATCTCGCAGTCAGTGACGATTACGGGGATCTTATAGCCTTTGCGCAGGAGCTACTCGACATTGATCCAAGTCGGCTACGCGGCACGCCCAGATGGATGTTCGTGTCGGCATTTGTTTCGTGTGCGCAGACGCTATTTCGGAGGGGAGACCGGACTGGCAGTAGAACATTCTTAATGGCGCACCTGAAAGCCTGCGGAAGCGCAAGCAACCATTTTGTGCGTGACGTGGAATTGGCGCAGAGTCGCTTCAGTGAGGAAGGCGACCGTGCCTCGGTACTAGTACGTAATTTGGCTATCGGCGGGATGGATTACCTCGAGCACTTCAAGGGGAAATACTGCAACCACCCGTTCGACGACTTCGAGATTCGGTCTGACGGTGAAATTTTCGTTTGCTGCCCCTCCTATCTTCCCTATTCCATTGGAAACGTATTCAAGGTGAAATCGGTCGGGGAGATAAAGTCCTCTCAGATGCTTGCCAAACTAAAGGACTCCATTGTTCGCCAGGATTTCCGTTACTGCCGCTGGCTGCATTGCGAGAAGATAAAGAACGGATTTCATCCAAAGCCCGATCAGGCTAAGATCGACTACGCACCCATCGATTTCCGCCTTTCCTACGACCCCACTTGCAACCTGTGGTGCCCCTCCTGTCGAACGGAGAAAATCGTCGCCCGGGGTGAGCAGCGAGAGCGGTTCATGCAGCTTACTGACGACATCATCTTGCCCCTGCTCAAGACCGCCAACAGTTGCATGATGAGCGGATACGGTGACGTCTTCGCGAGCCGAGCCTGTCGCAAAATATTGGAAACAACAAATGCAGCGGAATTTCCCAACCTCAAGTTCGACTTCATTACGAATGGCGTTCTATTTAATGCCGAAGAATGGGCAAAGTTCCAGGGCATTCACTGCATGGCTCGCTCGATTAGGGTCTCGATCGACGCTGCGTGCAAGGCAACCTATGATCAGATCCGACTGGGCGGCAACTGGGACATCCTGATGAACAACCTCGAATTCATGGCCTCGCTGCGGCGGCAAAATGTGATTGAGCGTTTCATGATCTCCATGGTGATCCAGGAGGGGAACTTTACGGAGATGGTCGAATTTGCACGTATGGCCAAGCGGTTCGGTTGCGATTTCGCCATCTTCGAGCCAATCATGAACTGGAACACCTTCACGGTCGAAGTGTTCGAACACCTAGCAGTTCACTACAGCACTCACCCCCGTCACGCCGAGTTCCAGAGAGAATTAGCGAAAGTTTTCGAAATACTTCCACTTTCAAACGCACAGTCAGTGCCCAAACTCGGCACCCCGGGGTTTGAGACGCTTGCCTCCACCACTTTCTGAACTGGGAGTCTGCGAAAACTTCCAACAAACCTTATTCAGCGTTTCCAAAGGTAAATTTAGATGTGGTCTAGTAGAAAGTGTTTTATCTGCTTCAAGTGTTTGTTGACTTCACCGTTACACTTCACTTGCAGACATCTACCTGTGAGAGGCGGGCTAGGATGTAGACGGATGAGCAGGACGAGGGAGGGATAGCGTGCCATCTTTTGAGGAAGCCCCAGAACCCAGGGTTGTGTCGCGACCGCATGGGTGGTCGAGAACATTAGGCTTTGGAATGCAACGACAGGCAGATGTAGTCTCAAACGTGAATGTGGCCTCAATAGGCGAACTACCTGAGCCTACCTTGGCCGAGACACTCGATCAACTTGCGTTACATATCGCACGAGAGGACATCACAGGCGGCGCGCACTTCTTGAACTGCCTTCACGATCGAGGCTGCGGTTTGGAAGTTAGATCAGGAAATGGTGCGATTAGTTTGCGGATCTCCGACGAGCCTCCAGATTTTCCGGCTCTGCTTGAAAGATTACTTGATCTTGATGTTCGACTTCCGCGACCAGCGAGACTGGCGCTGGTTACCGCCGTTATCTCTTGCGCGCAAACCCTCTACCGACGAGGCGATCCGGATGGTGCGCAGGCGTTTTTGGATATCCACTTGAAACGTCATGGCGCGAACCACGTGATCGAGGATGTTTCCATGGCGCAGGCGCGCTTTACACAAGAGGGTGAAACCGCACATGTGCTGGTTCGCAATCTCGCCATAGGAGGTCTTGATTACCGAGAATACTTCAAGGACAAGTATTGTGGGCGACCTTTTGATACCCTCGAAATCAGATTTGATGGTGAGATCTTCAACTGCTGCCCGTCCTTGGTTCCCGACTCGATCGGCAACGCCTATGGGCTGAACACCGCAGACGAACTGAAAGCATCGCCCAAACTCGCGAACTCGCTCGACGCAATTCTGTCACAAGATTTTCGTTACTGCCGCTGGCTCCATTGTGACCTCATCATGAGTGATCACCTATTGAAACGAGCTGCTGCACTGAAGACAATCTATGCGCCCGAGTTTGTGATGCTCTCCTACGATCCAACTTGCAATCTGCGGTGCCCGTCGTGCCGGACGGAAAAGATCGTCGCAAAGGGCGCACAGCAGGACCAGATCCTAAAGCTCACCGGGCAATTCGTGATACCACTCTTGAAAGGCGCAAGCTATTGCATGATGAACGGCTATGGCGACGTGTTCTCTAGTCGAGCCTGTCGCCGCATTCTAGAGGCATCGAATCCGGAAGAATTTCCCAACCTGAAATATGGCTTCATCACCAATGGCATCCTCTTCACACGGGCGCAATGGCAGCAGTTCCCTGGCATTCATCGAATGACCCGGTACATCCGTATCTCGATCGATGCGGCCAGGAGAGAGACCTACGATCGCCTTCGACTCGGTGGCGACTGGGACATTCTCATGGAGAATCTTGATTTCATATCCCAGTTACGGCGCTCGGGCATGATCGATCTCTTTGACATTCACATGGTCGTGCAGGAAGATAATTTCGAGGAAATGGTTGAGTTTGGTCGGCTCGGACAGCGTCTCGGCTGCGACAAAGTGATGTACGACCCGCTCATGAACTGGAATTCTTACCCGTTGGACGAACTGAAGCGACGATCGGTTCATGCGCCCGATCACCCGAGGCATCCCGAATTCTTGGCGATGGCCAAAGAAGTGACCCGCATTATGCCGAGTATCGCGCCTATGGCCGGCAGTCATGACAAATCCCTGTCGGCCCAACAGCCTCAAACGGTGGCAATTTTGAATTTTGGGGCTCTCTATCGTGTGGTTGATGTCACCTATTCGTAACAATTGATGAGAAACGACCTATCCTGACCCGGGTTGTTTATCTCGGATGAACACGCTCACTTTTTATCGACCGACAACTCGCGATACACCCGAATGATATTTCAGCGGTTCGCCCTGCGCCTCGAAAAGGTGCATATCGCGTTAATCAGATAAAATTAATATGCTGGGGTATAGGTCCTTGAGGTTTAATGCTTGCTTGCCCCGTTACATAGGCATCTAGCTCTTCGTTGACCTTGTGCTGTAAGCAGAGTGTTCCGCACATAGTTTGGGCGTTGAATTCTGACGAGGCAAGATAGTTCATCACCTCCCAGTATTCATCACTGGCCCAGATGTCCTTGAATCGTTTGTCGCAAATATTGCCAATGTGTAGTTTCTTGTAGCGCTCGTTGAACAGCATGCCGCATGGTGCCACCAGGCCGGACCCCGAAAGCTGGATGATGAACGGCGGCCCGTAGCAACGCTGGTAGCTGCGCTTTTCCCCGGCAGTGATCTTGGACCATTTCACCGACACCTGATAGTCTGCCTCTGACATGGCCTCGGCCGCGCGCAGAATGTCATACAGACTCTTGTAGCCCTGATAATTGACGCCAAGATCACCATCTTCGTTGTCGCTGCAATGCTTGATAACGCAGTAGTCGACGCCCAACTCTCGTCCCAGTCGTGCCAGGGGAAGCACCTGATCCCCGAATTCCGGCATCAGGACCATCTGCAGGCCGATGGTCACCGTCAGACCGTGCTCCCGTTTGATTCGCACCATGTGACGCACGTTGTCTAGCACGCGATCGTAGAATGATTCCTTGACTCCCATGATCTCGGCATAACGCTTGCGCTCACCGGCCGAGATATTGACGCGCAGATACGTCATATGGGGCAGGATGCTTTCCAACACGTCGGGGGTCAGCAGAAAGGCATTAGTGCCGGTAGCCATGGAAATTCCCAATTCGCTGCCACGCACGATGGTATCCGCAAAGACTGGGGAGACGCTGCTTTCACCATCCGAAACCAGGCTGATGCCCTTGACGCCGATTTCTGCGCAATCCTCGAGAAAATCGTAAATGACCTCGCGCGTGATGATCTTGCGATCATTCTCCTGCAAGGTGGCATAACAATAGGTGCAGGCATAGTTGCAAGCCCGCGTGAGCGCCATGTCGATGGTAATGGGGGCGATACGTTCGCCGCGCTCCCACGCCTTGACACGATCCAGATGCCACGCGATCTTCGTGCCGTCGAGGATAAGTTCGGTATGTTCGGGCAGGGTAGATGACATATTGCGTCACTCAGATGAAGTTGATGTTCGGAACGTCCTGCCGCACCAACCGGTCGAGATAGCGATTCACCTCATCCATTCGGCAGTTCAAGCGGCACTCGCGAATATCGAGGTCCCCGCGGTCATACTGAAAACTTTGCTGACGGTGCTCCCCCTCCCAGTTCGCGCTGAATGAACTGTACATAGAAATGACGGGGTTCCTAAAAGGGACCGCAGAAGTCTTTCTGGGGAACATCGTGAGGCGTCTTGCGCGCCAGTTGTGCCACCAGCACTTCATCGGTCACGGCCACGCCCAGTTGGGCAACGACCGCACGTGCTATAGACAAAGCATCGGGATAATAGTTGCGTGCCAGATGCTGGGAGGTTGGTGCAGGCAGATCAGGCAGTGCAATTCTGCGTGGCGCACTGCGCAGGGCACCGAAGGCACGTTCGACAACCCCGGCGACCACTTCGCCGGCAACGCTGCCAGTCTTCCAGGCCGTATCGGCCACCAGCAGATGCCCTGTCCGTTGTACGGAAGCCGTAATGGTCGCGAAATCGATGGGGCGTACCGAGCGGGCATCAATCACCTCGAGGTTGATACCTTGCTGCGCCAGGACCGTAGCCGCTAGCAGTGCCTCGACTACCATGTAGGAAAAAGCGACCAACGTGGCATCTGTCCCTGCTCGGCGAATCACCGCCTGATCCAAGGGCACCTCGTAAGTTTCTTCCGGTACCTGATCGACCAAGCCATGCAACCAGCGATGCTCAAGAAAAATGACCGGATTGTCATCGCGAATGGCCGCGATGAGCATGCCCTTTGCGTCATGACCACTGGTCGGCATGACCACTTTGAGACCGGGTACATGTGCAAACAGGGCCTGCAAGCTCTGCGCATGTTGCGGCCCCTGCCCCCAGCCGCGCCCTATGATGGCGCGAATGACCAGCGGCACGCTTGCCTGACCGGCAAACATGTAACGCCACTTGGCGGCATTGTTGATGATCTGGTCCATTGCCAGCAACATGAAGTCGACGCGCTGATGGACCATGATCGGGCGCATTCCGCTGATGGCCGCACCAATGCAAATGCCTGTCATGCCATTTTCCGCCAGCGGCATGTCGAAAACGCGCTGCGAACCGAAGCGTTCCTGCAACCCCGCCGTCGTACCGAACACGGCCTTCTCGTCGGGCACTCCCTCGCCAATAAGGATGACTCGCTCATCCGCAGCCATTGCCTGCACGGTGGCCTCGCAAATTGCCTCGGCCTGCGTCAAGGTGCGTACTGTTTCAGCCATGGAGGTATCCGGCCAGATTCTGGTCGCAGGGATGCGTACCGCCGATGGCAGCGGCAATGGCACCATCGATCTCCGCGGCAATCTCGATTTTGGCTTGAGCAATGAATGCAGCACCGTCTGCCTCGGCCGTCAGACGCTCTTGCAGCCGATGGATCGGGCAATGCGCCTGCCAGTTCGCCAACTCCCCGGCAGGACGATAACCCAGATCGTCATCCCAGTTGGGGCCACAGTGTTCGCGCCAGCGGTAAGTCGCGCACTCAAGGAAAACTGGTCGACCGCCGGCGCGCAATGCCTGGACCGCTCCGGTGGTCGCAGCAAACACGGCCTCGACATCATTGCCATTGGCCGTCAGCACCTGGCAGCCGTGTGCTGCGGCAATGCCATGTATCGGCCTGTCGGGCTGGCGCGAAGACAGGCGGGTATAGCAGGCGTAGAGATTGTTTTCGCAAACGAAAAGCACCGGCAAGGAGTGCAGCACGGCAAAGTTGATCGACTCGTGCATCACCCCTTCCTCGAACGTGCCATCCCCAAAGAAAACGGCTATCACACGCTGCAGGCCCTGCAAACGTGCAGCCCAGGCAGCGCCAACGGCAAGAGGTATGGTCGCCCCGACGATAGGCACAGCTCCAAGAAAATCTACCGCGGGATCGATCATGTGCATCGAACCGCCGATGCCACGACAACACCCCTCTTCCATGCCATAGATTTCAGCCAGCATCGCCTTGAGGTTGCCCCCCTTGGCCAGATAATGCGCATGGGCACGATGATTCGAAAAAACACCATCATCGCCGGCAAGTGCGGAGCATACGCCAACCGCCACTCCTTCCTGACCAATCGACAAATGGATCGGGCAGCGCATTTCCTGCTCGCGGTAACGCTCCGCGATGGCCTCCTCGACCATGCGGATGCGCAGCATATCCCGATAGAGCTTGCGGATTTCGTTCATTCAGGATTTAGATATTCAGGATCCGGCGGACAGTCTTAGCAACCTGACCGACCTCGATATGACTCATGCATGTCGTGGGCTGCGCACAGGTGTTTTCAATGCAGGGGATGCACTCCCACTCTAGTGGGGGAGTGATCCGCACCAGTTGCGGGGCGTAAACCTCTGAGGCGATGGTCGGCCCGAACAGGGCAACCACAGGCTTGCCGAGCGCCAGCGCAATATGCAACCCAAGCGAATCGTTGGTCACCAGCATGCGGCAACTGGCAATCCACTCGATGTAGTCCTCAATATCGTTCTCGCCCTGCTGCCAACAAACCGAGAATTCCGGGGACAACTCCTCGTAAAGCCGCTTCCAGTCATCCTCCGGCCAGCGCTTCAAGGGAAACTTCTTGCCGATCAGGTGGTTCAGACCGACATCGTAACGGACCGGGGAAATCGGCTGGTGGCCAAGTACATAGGGTTGCTCTGCATAGCGATGGCCGAGCATCTCGTAAAGAATCGTCGACCACGACTTCTCCTTGCTGCGCTTGGCCGTCGGATTGCGCGTGATGTGCAAAGCCTCGTCAGAGTGATCATAGGCCACCGCCGTATGCGTCTGGGGGTCAAGACGGAAGCCAAAGCGCCGCCAGGCGGGAATACGGTCTGACACGGCGCAGATGCCAGGCTCCTTCTCGAAATTGATCACGACGTCAAACCATTCGGAAAGCAACAAATGCGGAGTAAAGGGATTGATGACCAGCAATCGATCGATATAAGGATTCCCCTTCAGCAAAGGTACCCCCTTCTGGTCTGCCAACCACGTCACCTCATGTGTTTCGGGCGGAAATAGATGCAGGATGACAGTCGTGCGCAGAATGTCACCAAGGCTGACGACACCACTATTGTCAGGGTCTAACGTTTCGCTGTAGCCTGGCTTGATGATGAGTACGCGTTCGCGTCTGCTGCGTGGGCGCGATTCAGCTTGCATGGCTGTCTTCCTTTTCCGCCACCTTGAAAAGCGGCCTCACTCGATCGCGTTCATCCAACAGTGACAGCAATTTTTCAGGCATTTCGATATTGCGCATCTGCACGGAAGTATGCGGCACACCACGATCGTAGAAGCTTTGGAAGCGATCGTTCTTGACCTTGGTATCGCAGCCGATGCAGTGACCATACTGCTCACACAGACGAAACTCGCTGAGCGCGTCAATTGAAAAGTCCGGATCGAGTAAATGGCCAACCGGGGCCATCGCCTGGCCTAAGAAGATGTTCTCCCCCCGCTCCCGATAGCGATACTCAACCTTTTCCAATTCCGCAAATTCCCGAACCGGCCCACCATCACTCCAGCGATGGTAGAGATAGTAATGACACCCCCAGACGAAACCCAGTGGGTCAATCAGCAACTCGGTGGTGCGACACTCGCATCGTAGCGGCATATCGTGGATGCCACGCAACATTAGGTCGGTAGAAAACGGGTAAAGGTAATGCCCGTAAAGTAGGCCATCATGCACTCCGAGAAACTCTTTTGTCTCGAAAGGTACGCGTCCGGTATAGGCGGCCATCATGTCCTGCGTCACGCTGTTTTCCGGGTGTTCCACCATATAGATGCCGACATCACTATTGGCCTTGACCGGCGACACTCGAAAACCATAATCGCGCAAGGATTCGCAACGATCAACCAGCTCAGCAAAACCCCTGTTCGCCCAACTGCGATTCATCTCGTCTGCATGGTAGCTGACACGGATCGAAGGGTAGGGTGCATCACGCTGCAGTTTCTTCTGCTGTCCCAATAGATTGCGTGTAAACACCTCAGGCTTCAACGCAAAGTTCGTCAGCAGATCAAAGTAATGTTCAGTACAGGAAAGGATCAGCCCCAGTCCGCGCCCACCCCAGTAGAGCATGGGTTCACCACCTTGTAGGGTAATCGGTAAATCCGCCCGGAAAGGGATGCGACCCAAAGCCAGCGCCCACTCGTCGGGCGTCAGGCTCTTGCGCACCGACTGGGCCTGAATGGGGAAAAGACGGTTGCGCTGCCCTGCCTGTTCCGGATCGTTGATGCAATAGCTGCAATTGAGATTGCATTCGAGCGTCAAGAACAGGCCGATGTAATTCAACGTAGCAGGCAACTCAAGGGCTGGCAGCGTCATAGGCATCCTTGTGCGGCCTGCTTACCCGCGACCTTCGCCGCTTTTTGCAACCACGATCAACTGACGCAATTTATTCCTGTCCTTTTCTTCGTCGGCCAGCAACTCAACCGGCACCTTCAGCACGGTCCTGACATGACGCTCGAGGCCGCGGATGAAGCGTGGCAGAGAATCGTCGCTGGGCACACATCCCGGCATGAATGAACACACGGCGCGTACCGGACGTCCCTGTATATCATTTTCCAAGGCAACCAACTCCACACTTTGGGTGGGGCATTGCCGGCTCGCCAGATACTCACGCAAGATCTTTGCCAATGCCTGCTGTCTCGCTGGCGTGCCTAATTCCGACCAGTTCAGCAATTCAGCGGAGGATGGGATATCGGGTGGTTCATTGTGCCGCACCAAAACTCCAGCAACCAAGCGGTGAGCCAACATCCCAACTCGACCATGCAGGCCAACTTCTATCCTATTCGTCACAGGGTACACCATGCCCGGCCGCTCCGAGTCTGACGATTCCGTGGCACTCGTAGCACTCGCATTATCTGGGGTAACCCTCACAAACACTGCCTTTGCCTCGTTTATAGTACACGTTTTTGAACCTCGGTTCATAATAATCAACTGCTTACGCGCTTACGCGCGCGCCTAACTGTCGAACTCGGGAGTTCATTGTCCATGGGCGGTGTCGCGCCAACTCAATCTGCTTCGCATGCTCGGACTGGTCAAAAAAGTGGCACATACCTCCCCGCCCACCACACACACGAGTCGGGCTGTAATCACCGCTTCAACCTGACTTACTCAACATCGTCCCCACCATAGCTGCTGCGCTTGAAAGCCCCGAATGATCTGTCAAGAGCAAACTTGTTAGCAACTGTATGTTTTGGCCACCTTGATTTTACCAAACAGCAGTAGCACTATTTGCTCAGAGCATCAACAATTTGTTGCGCACGATGATGCCAACAATGTCGCTGATGTACTACTGTCGCTGCCTGCTGACCCACCCGCCTCCTTCTCGCATCGTCTGCCAACCAGCGAGAAGCTTCTTCACACAGGTTTTCTGGGGTGAAGAAGCCGAAGTGAACCCCCGGCTCAAACGAGGTCAGCATACCTCCCGGTTTGTTGTCATAGGGAGACTCGTGGGTGAAAATAAATCCACCCACTGCCATGCACTCAAGCGTTCTGCTATGTAGCCCAAGCCCGTGCGTATTGTTTGCCAGATTTATCCGGCTTCGACAATAAACATTCAGCAATCCTTCCTGAGTGTCAATCACACCTTTGGCATAGGACCGGAATTTTGGGTGCATATCCCAACCTAGCCCATGTAACTCAACGGAGTCGGAAACCTGCAGAATGTTATTGATCAAAGCTTCGCGATCCATCAAGCGAGGATATTCACGAGCAAAATAGTTAATCGATTTCTCAAAGGGAGAAAGCGCGCGAAAATCCGGGATCGGGTTCTTATGTGACTCATCTGTTCTACTTCGGAGTCCACTGACCGGTTTGATGGCATACCGGAGAAGTTGTGTAAAAGTTGTTCCGAGCGGGTGATTACCGCTATTACGCGGCATACTTAGATTGATTGTGGCATCTCGCATTGCCTGTGTTAATTCATGGATATCCAACCAACCACACAATGGCAAGTGTTTTTCGCGCACAGTATGCATCATACTCAAGCGCGCCACATTTAGTGGATGGAAATCAAAATAGTATCCGTGGAAGATCCTGCGCAAGATTTCAATAGATCTTTGCGCCACAAGCAACGGATTGAGTTGGATTAAATCATGAACGTCCTTTCGGATATCCCTAGTGATACTAAAGGGAGGTGGGATATAGCCGCAGAGGGAAAAATCAACGGGGCTTGCTTCCGGTCTTAGCCTGTAATCAAAGGTGGTTTTGTCTACCCCACAAACCAGAGAACCCATATAACAAGGGGGCT
Organism: uncultured Rhodocyclaceae bacterium; assembly: GCA_903930805.1. Taxonomy (GTDB): domain Bacteria; phylum Pseudomonadota; class Gammaproteobacteria; order Burkholderiales; family Rhodocyclaceae; genus Sulfuricystis. Next base: position 18,545 of record CAIYZZ010000019.1, read on the forward strand.
TAACATTGATCCCAAGTACCTCCGGATCCCCTAATACAAAAAGAATATCTGACCCATGAAAGCTTTCTGCAAAATCTATCATAGTCTCAGGAAAAACATCTTGAAACCATGAGACATATCGCACTCTGGACGGCAAGGGTGCGGCGGGATGGCGCGTGCGATTTATCTGGATAACGACATCAATTGATAATTCCTCGCACCTTTTTACAAGCTCAACGGGGGAAA
>CAIYZZ010000020.1 GCA_903930805.1 uncultured Rhodocyclaceae bacterium
CAGGCAGGTACGTAGAGCATAGGTTGGCAAGTGGGCAAACCGCTCGGGTCGTCCGCCTCAGTTCCCGCCACACAGAAGAGAAAAGCCACCCCGAAGGATGGCTTTCCAAGCATTCTGGTGGCCAGTCGCGGAATTGAACCACGGACACGCGGATTTTCAGTCCAATCTACTCGCTTGCTGTCATCTTACCACTGCGAAGAAACGTAACAGTTTTTCCTGGTTTGCCGGGTGTGCTTCGCGTCTCACCGAACCGGTTACCGAACCTTTTTGGTCATACGCGTTTAGCGTTGGCAGCATACCGAGTGGGATCAACGCATTGCGTATGCCCCCGCCGATCCTCGGACGAACTCTGTATGGCTACGGCCGAACCCTTCGCCGAACTTGCCTTCCCGGTTGCCCCGACAAGGGCGTCTTGGAGGTGAGTCTCCAGCGGAGGCCCGGCGGGGGTTATGCAACGGGAACGGCCGTTCAGGTCAGCGGCACCACGGGCAAGTCCCGGCCATAACCGGGCATAGCGGCAGTGAAAAATAGCGCAATACGAACGATAGGTAACCAATCCGAAAGCTGCCGCTCGAGATTCTGGGATGGCAGCCAGTCTGGACTTCAGCCATAAGAAAAGTTAGTCTGATTCACCAAACAATAGCGGTTCGATATGCGTTTGGAGATGATTACCTCAGACGTTCAAAGAAGTAACTATCAGTTGATACCGCTCGTTTTGTTGCCGATATCCTAATCACCATTTGTCGTACAAGAATGCCAAAAAGAAACAGTGTCATCAGCGGATACCAGAACTTGACGAAATCACTTCCAATCTCTTTTTCCATTATCAAGCGGGCAATGTCAGGTAACACTGCCATGGATACGGACATTGCAGTAATAATCCAAGCCACACTGACCCTTTTTTGCTCGAAGTGCCACTGAGCCCAGAGACCTAACGCTGGGGCCAGCATTACATAACTGTTGCCTTCATTCATGGGAGTAAACAGCATGATGTAAATACCGGAGAGCGCAAGCCAGATCAGAGTTCTTTGAACATCATTTCCCAACCTTCTATATAAAATCGAGCTAACTGCCAGTGTTAAGCCTGTCGCTAGTTGCACCCAAAACAATACTGAAACCCCAAGTTTCAAATCAAAGGCTCTAAGCACCCCGTTTATGTCAGCGAATGTGCGCTCCCCAACCGGGTCCATGCAATCTATCAAATTAGGTATAAAAGAAAGGTACTGGTTGTTGACGTAGTTCGGACCGGCAAACATATAAGGAACCATTACAACAAATGCCATACCAATACCTATGCGCCACCAAAGGCCTGGGAATATCATCACCGCCAAACCAATCGCCGGAATGCCTAGGGGTTTGCAAACAAGTGCCACACTGAGAAAGATCGCGGCTAATGTAAAGCGTTGATGATGCAAATACCAAGCAGCCAAGACGAGGCAGGCTGCTAGTTGAGCGCTTGACTGACCATTTCTCAAGGCGCTTACACTTAGAGGTAGAGATAGAAGCGTTACGAAAGCAAAAGCACGATCCCTATTTTCGACTGAAATAAGGCAAACACATTTCCACAGACCCCAAGATAGTCCACCAACTGCTAGCCACCGCCAAAGAATATCGCCTGCAGGAATAGCCAATGTGTGAAATGGGCTAAATACCTGGACAAATGCCGGAAGGTAATTGAAACCCTTTGATCCATAGTAGAGAGGCTGTTGCGTTTGCCAATGATCCACAGCCAAGTGGTAAATCGGGGTCATGCTCCGGTCTAGTCCATTGACTAGTAACATTACCGTAATCGTGATCAACGTACCTAACCACAAAAACCAGGCAATCCAGCGCCAATTAGTTACCTGTTGAAGCTTCATGACCACAGATTTACGCGAGAGAAAGATTTGAGTTCATCCTTTCCCCCCTACATAAAAACATATTTCAGGAATGCTTTTATGAATAAATAGTTCGTCATAATTCATTCCCTTGAATCAATAGAGTGCCAGAACGACCAGGCACCTCCCCACGCATTATTTCGCAGTGCGGTAAACGGGAGGGGTTAAGGTCTTCATAAAGATCTCGCATAGCCACGATCTGATAGTTTTGTTTGCGCCAACCCGAGAGCAGTCTTTCAAAAACTGGGGCAAACCGATTACCTTCAAGTTCAGCATGTAGGGTGTATACGTGACCTGATTCACGGTGGTGGGTCGTAAGTTGCAACAGATGATCGTGGACATTATTGTCATCGATACCATCAACACCAATGAGTTCGTCCAAGGTGGGTAGCGTGGTTGGCAACTGGGGGCAATTAACAACTTCACCGTTGATAACGGGTATGAAGGGATATTTTCCGCGTGTATCGGACGACCAGGCAAACCCAAGCTTCTCAGTAAGACGCAGTGCATGCGAATTCATCTGCCAGCCAGCAGCCCCATGACCTCGAGCTGGTTCGCCGAACACATCTACATATCGATCGATCGCCTTTTGCATCTCATCTTCTGTCCAGGCAGCATCAGCCAGCTCAACGCGATCCTGCCAACGAACATGATCCCAGCAATGAATGCCTGTCTCAAAACCTGCGTCTCGTGTTGCCCTCATAATCTCGGCGCAACGCCGACCAATATCTGGGCCTGGCAGCAGGGTGCCATACAATAGGGTCATCAGCCCGTAATGAGAAGCTACAGATGTGCGTTGAACCTTTTTCATAAAGCCTGGACGAAATACGCGTTTGATTGCGCGCCCCGTATGATCAGGGCCAAGAGAGAACAGGAACGTTGCCCTGACGTTGTTGCGGCGCAGAACTTCGATCAGGCGTGGAACGCCTTCAGAGGTTCCTCGATAAGTATCAACGTCGATCTTGAGAGCAAGCTTTGTCATTAGTCCACCAGTCGACGTGCTTCGGCCACATCGTTGCGATACGCCTCGAAAATGCTCTTGAGAGCATCTTCAAGCGCAATCTTGGGCTCCCAATCAAGATCACTCATGGTGTTGGAAATTTTCGGAACTCGATGCTGGGTATCTTGGTAACCTTTCCCGTAATACTCCATTGAAGTGGTTTCGATCACTTTGACCTTGGCAGCACCCGCCGAGTATTCAGGGTACTGCTTTGCCAACCTAAGCATAATTTCTGCCAGGTCGCGGATCGTGTAGTTGTTCCTCGGGTTTCCGATGTTGTAAATCTTGCCAGTGGCAATTCCGTCTTTGTTTTCGATAATCTTGATCAGAGCGTCAATGCCATCAGAAACGTAGGTAAAGGAACGCTTCTGCTGACCACCATCAACCAGTTTGATTAACTCGCCGCGCGCGATGTGGCCAAGAAACTGGGTGATAACGCGCGAACTGCCCTCCTTGGGTGTATGGATAGAGTCAAGACCAGGTCCAATCCAGTTGAACGGTCGAAATAGTGTGTAATCGAGGCCTTGCTCCTGGCCGTAGGCATGAATGACGCGATCCATCATTTGCTTAGCACATGAGTAGATCCAGCGTGGTTTATTGATTGGGCCAAGAATCAACTCCGAAGTCTCTGGATCAAACTCAGGGTCGCGACTCATGCCATAGACCTCAGAGGTCGAAGGAAAAACTACGCGCTTCCCATACTTCACAGCCTGTCGAATGATCGGCAGGTTGGCTTCGAAATCGAGTTCAAAAACCGACAGTGGTGCCTTGACATACGTAGCAGGCGTAGCAATGGCGACAAGAGGGAGAATTACATCGCATTTTTTGACGTGGTATTCGATCCACTCCTTGTTGATGGTGATATCACCCTCAAAAAAGTGAAAGCGATTGTTAGTCATCAGATCAGAAATACGTTCGGAGTTCATGTCCATGCCGAACACCTCCCAATCGGTCGTATCAAGAATACGCTGTGAAAGATGATGTCCAATAAAACCGTTCACGCCAAGGATGAGGACTTTTTTCATAAGAGATGGAGTATTGAAGTACCAAAGATTAAATTAAATTGTTCCTCAGATTCGAAGGCCAAGGATGAGGTTTCGAAATTAACTGAGAGCAAACGCAAAACGTGACCGTCACCACATTCAGCAAACAGCTTGTTATTGCGAATAAACAAAGTCGGCTTGCCAAACTGTCCGATTTCACCGGTTGGGTGTAATGAACGCAATATCAATAATCGTTCCTTGGGCGTATCGAAGAATGCACCGGGATAGGGAGGGGCTACAGCGCGGATAAGATTGTGGATATTCCAAGCGGATTTAGTCCAGTCGATGCGACCATCCTCGGGTTTGCGGCCACCAAAGTAACTGCCAGTCTCCAAGTTAGGCATCACATGTGGTGCAGTGCCAGAGATGAGGAGCGGCAATTTATCATCAAAAAGGATTTCTGCTGCGAGCGTTACTTTTTCGAAAACTTCCTTCGCCGTGTCGTCAGGGAGAATTGGTATAGCTTGTCGTGCGACGATCTCACCTGCATCGGGTTTCTCGACCATACGGTGAAGAGTTGCTCCAGTTTTCCGTTCGCCGTGGATAATCGCCCAGTTAACTGGCACACGCCCCCGATACTTTGGTAACAGAGATCCGTGCATGTTGTAGGCGCCTTTCTTGGGGATGGCGAGCAACGGCGCTTTAAGCATGTTGCGGTAGTAGAAAGAAAACAGAAAATCTGGCTGAAGCGCAGTGACTTGCGCGACTACTTCCGGTTCGTTTGGATCATCGGGTGTAATGACACGGATGTCGTGAAGTGCCGCGAGAGTGGAAACACTTTCAAACCAAATGGTTTCGTTTGGATTGTCCACGTGTGTGACGACCAGTGCCACCTCTACACCATGAGCGAGAAGCACCGACAGGCAACGAACGCCAACATTGTGATAAGCAAATACAACCGCTTTGGGAGTGGTGCCGCTCATTCTTTTTTATCCAGGATCGTCTCGATCAGGTAGCGGGGTCGATGGCGAACCTGAAGATAAATACGACCGATGTATTCCCCGAGCAGCCCAATGCCGAATAGCGCTAGGCCGATCAAAAAGAAGACTAGTGCGAATAATGTGAACAAACCCTCCGCTTCCGGCCCCAAGATGATGCGGCGTATTAAAAGTAGTAGAAAAAGTGCCGCTGAACCAAAGGAAACTAGAAAGCCCAGCATCGAAAACCATTGGAGAGGCACTAATGAAAATCCAGTCGTCAAGTCGAAGTTCAGACGGATCAGGCTATACAGTGAATATTTTGACTCCCCTGCAGCACGTTCCTCATGCTCAACCACCACTTCTGCCGGACGTCGTGCGAAGCTGTAAGCCAGAGCCGGTATAAAAGTGCTGACTTCCTTGCAACGGTTGATGGCATCAACGATAGAACGAGAATAGGCGCGCAGCATGTTGCCTTGGTCGGTGATCTTGATTCGCGTAATCTTTTCACGCAGGCGGTTCATTGCCTTCGAAGCCCAGGTTCGGAAAAATGTATCCTCACGCTTGCGGCGGATACTGCCAACGTAATCATGCCCCTCACGCATTTTGGCAATAAGCTTGCCGATCTCCTCGGGAGGGTTCTGCAGATCAGCATCCAGAGTGACTACAATTTCACCACTGCAATTTTCAAAACCAGCCAGGATTGCCATATGTTGGCCAGCATTGGTAGCAAGCAGAATGACGCGGGTCACCTCCGGCCTTTGCAGATGCTGATCGCGCAGCAGGTCTGCTGAACGGTCAAAACTTCCATCATCGATAAATACGATTTCGTAAGTTTCTTCAAGACCATCCAGCGCCGCATAAAGACGTGCGAACAGACGGGGGAGACCTTCCTCCTCGTTGTAGACGGGTACGATGACAGATATCATGACAGTGCTTCCGCAAGTGCCGTACAGACACGATCTACATCGCTATCCTGCATGGCAGGGAAGAGCGGCAAGGTAACGATGCGTCGGCCAATGTCCTCAGCGCAGGGAAAGTCACCTTCCCTGAATCCAAGCTCGCGGTAAAGACTGAATAGGTGTATGGCCGGATAATGGACTCCGATCCCGATCCCACGTTCTTTCATGTCAGTGATGAATTTGGCCCTGTCCGTACCCCTAGGCAGCAAAAGCTGAAACATATGCCAGTTGCAGTTCTCATAATCACCTAGCGGCATCACAAGACCAAGATCGGGATTGATTCGAGCAAAGTAGCTACGCGCGAGTAAGCGCCGACGGGCAGTGAATTCTTCAATCTGCTTGAGTTGTCCGAGGCCGATGGCAGCAGCAATGTCAGTCAGGTTAGATTTCCCGCCGAGAACATCGACATCCATACTTCCATCAGGTAGTCGTCTAACTCCTTGAAGTCGGAGGCGCTCGCAAAGCAAGGGGTCAATTCCATCGGGTAATACAAGAGCACCACCCTCTCCGGTGGTGATATTTTTGTTGGCGTGAAAACTAACACATATGAAATCGCCAAAGGAGCCTATGGGCCTACCCTGCCACGATGCACCGAAAGACTGTGCCGCATCTTCTATGATGCGCAGACCATGAGGTTTGGCAATAGAGTAGAGTTTGTTCCGATCGACTGGCAAACCAGCGAGGTCTACCGGAATGAGTGCCTTCGTCAGTGGTGTTATGGCCAGTTCAAGTTGATCAAGATTGATGTTGCGCGTCACCGGATCCACATCGACAAAGACCGGTGTTGCCCCGACAGACAGGATTACGTTGGCCGTGGCTACCCAGGTAAGCGGAGTCGTAATCACTTGGTCGCCGACACCAATCTTCGCTAGGCGTAAGGCTACTTCTAATGCAGCCGTACCAGAATTAAAGGCGCGCACTGAACGGTTGCCACATCGTTCCGAGAGTGCTTTTTCAAAATCTTGCACCTTAGGGCCCGAGGTAATCCATCCTGAACGAAGAACTTCTGCTACATCAGCGATCGTAGCTTCGTCGATGGATGGGCGCGTAAAGGGGAGAAATGCGAGGCTCAAGACTTGGCAACCAAAAAAACGCCAACGATGATAAACCCGATACCTAGCAGCTTCTGCGTGGCCAAGGTCTCGCCAAACCAATGCCAAGCGATGACGGCATTAATGACGTACCCAATCGACAGCATCGGATACGCAACGGAAACGGGAACACGTGAAAGCGCCATAATCCATACCGCCACGCTCACAACATAGCAAGCCAACCCGCCGAGAATATAAGGTTGAAAAACAAGTTTTAAGCCAATAGGGATAACGTTGCTGAGTTGGAATTGGAAATGGCCGACGACGTTTGTCCCTGCCTTTAGCAGCATCTGGGCCGCCGCATTCAGCAACACACCAATAAGAACAAGAGAGAAACTGACAGGGGACATCGATGGTCAGGGTTTGCGTACGATTACTCTTCTGGTGTCTCGAAATACTTCTTTGATCTGAATATTTCGTTCAATTAAATCTTCTGTAGTTTCGGGGCGCATCACGGCCCACGCGTCTGGTGCAGCTTGCCAGGCAGCCTCGAAATCTGCCATATTGGCTATGAACTTATTAGGCTCTTGAGCAATGCCATATTCCAATTCACCACGATAGGTGACTAGGGTAGTAGTTCGCTTTAAATAGTATTCAAGGCTCTGATCGTAAGTGGCAACGCTGAAGAATGGAACATTTGGATGTACTTGGTCGCGAATAGCTAAGACGGCATTTTCAGCAGAGTTTACTGAACCAATGTGGTCGTGGCCGAGCAACAAAAGCTGCCCAGCAGTGTGTCCGCCTATGGCTAGTAAAAGGATTGCAAGTAAGTGACGGCCGCGTCGAAATATGAAAAGTGCGCCAAGCGCAAAAATAAAGAGTGTTGCACCGGAAGCTTGAATCCAGATTTGATACGCTAGATATTGCTCGATATCATGTTTATCGTTCACTAGACGCGTTATCCAAAAAGCAAGCACAAAGATCGACAATCCGATCAGTAAGCTCGGTAGAGCTTGCCACTGGAGGTTGCGTTGTCCTATTCGATCTGCAAGATGAACACCAATCAAGGCTGACAAAGCTGGAAACATAGGAAGAATGTAAGAGGCCAGCTTTGATCCTGACAACGAGAAAAATACAAAAACAACGCAAGACCAAATGAATAAAAATCGGGTTGGCTGAAAACCACTCCCGTTACAAGACCAACCACGAGCCATACCTTGATACAGGCTACCCAGCCATGGAAGTATCCCCCCAAGCAAGACCGGTATGAAATACCAAGCTGGCTCGTAACGATTATGCTCTGTAGTCAGGAAGCGCTCAAAATGCTCATGAATAAAAAAGAAACGAGGAAAGTCAGGATTAGCCAGGGTTACAGCAATAAACCAAGGGGCGGTAATTGCGGTAAAGAGCAAAGCTCCGCGTATCGGGAGCATGCGTTTTAGTAAACCCCGGTCGCGTTGCCAAACCATATAGATGATCGACGATGCCACCGGCAGTGCAAGACCAATGAGACCCTTGGACAGAACAGCCAAGGCCATTAATACCCAAAACCCGTACCGCCAACGCCGACCTTCAGTGTCTTTGATATCCCGTCTTTCCGCCAAGCATAACGCAAATACAGCAGCCGAAAGAAAGAAACTAACACCGGAATCAAGAGTGTTTATGTGTCCAATTGCGTTCCACAATGCACTGCTGGCCAGAACTGACCCTGCAATAATCCCAGCCACAGAGCCAAATAGTAGACTTACCGCTAAGGCGGTGAACAAAATGCCCATAAAGCCCGTGAGTGCAGACCAGAGCCGAGCACTCCAGTGATGCTCACCAAATAAATTGAAGGCAGTAGCAGTCGCCCAGTATTGCAACGGGGGCTTTTCGAAATATTTATAGTCATTCAAGCGCGGCGTCACCCAATCGCCACTGGCCACCATCTCCCTTGGAATTTCTGCATAGCGCCCTTCATCTGGATTGATGAGGCGGCGATAGTCCAGTGTGCCAAACCAAGTAATAGCAAAGAGCACAACCAACGCGATGAGTCCCTTGCGGGAAATCTCTGTCATTGCAGCAAGGGGTGTGATATGCGGATGTTGGACATTTCAGATCCTTAAGACTTTCGTGGTGGCCGAAAAACTTTTCAACGGCAGATGACGAGTATTTTCTCGCCACCCTTCAAATCACTGTCACCGCTAGGGAAACGCTGAACAAGTAGCTGCGGCGAACAGCGGCAAACTCAGATCAAGACAAAATTGTGACGCGAAAGGCATTTTCATCGGATAGAAGGCCATTTTCGGCCTCGTCAGCAGGGTATTCCTTTGCA
>CAIYZZ010000021.1 GCA_903930805.1 uncultured Rhodocyclaceae bacterium
ACTTCCCCCCAGCCGATTTCCTTGACGGGGTTTTTCGTTACCGTGCCGCCGAGCGCCCTGCTCATGAGTTGCCCGCCGAGGCAGTGACCGATGACGGGTGAGCCGGCCGCTACTGCGCCACAGATCAGTTCGAACAGCGGCGGTAGCCAGGGCAGGTCGTCGTTCACGCTCATCGGGCCGCCCATGAAACACAGGCCAGAGAACTCCGCAAAAGTCGACGGTGGCGGGACGCCGGCGTCGATGCAGATCAATTGCCATGGAATTCCGTGGGCATCGAGGAAAGTGGCAAAATACCCAGGTCCTTCCCCTGAACTGTGACGAAAGATGGCGACAGGTTTCATTAGCTTGAAAAATCGGTCCTGGAGGGTGGTTGTGCGTCATTGTATCGCCCTGTTTCTGGGCGTATGGAGTCTGGCTGCGCTGGCAGTGGATATCGCACTGGTGGGGCTGCTGCCCGGCAAGGCGATGGTAGTGATCGACGGCGGCAAGCGGCAAACCATGGCGGTCGGTGCCGTGACCGCTGAAGGCGTGAAACTGATGTCCATCGAATCCGGTGCTGCAGTGTTTGAAATCGCAGGCAAGCCGCGTCGTATGCTGATCGGGCAAAGCGTGGTTTCCACCCCCGGGGCGGAGCGCTCCGCCACGACCCTGATTGCCGATACACGCGGCCACTTTGTGACACAAGGCAGTATCAATGGCGTATCGATGCGCTTTCTGGTCGATACCGGGGCAACCTTTGTTTCCTTGGGCGCTGCCGACGCGAAGCGGGCGCGCATCGATGCATCGAAAGGCACTCCCGGCACAACAATGACGGCCAACGGCCCCGCCCGGGTCTGGAAGGTCAGGCTGGCGAGCGTCAAGTTGGGCGGTATTACGCTGTCCGAAGTTGATGCCACGGTGCACGAGCAGGATATGCCTGTGGTGCTGCTGGGCATGAGCTTTCTCAATCGCATGGAAATCCACCGCGACGGGCAGTCGATGACCTTGACGCAACGTTATTGATGGTGGCCATGGCGATGATCACGGCGGAATTGCTTCGCCAACGTCTCGCAGGGGGGCAGTGGCCAGAAGCGGTGCACGAGGCTGCAGCGCCTCTTGCAACGCCGATTCCCGCTGCTGTGCTGGTGCCGATTATCAATCGGCCAAGTGGTCTAACCTTGCTGCTGACGCAGCGTACTGCCCACTTGCGTGACCATGCCGGACAGGTGAGTTTCCCCGGTGGACGCAGCGAACCGGGCGATGCCTCGCACGTGGCGACGGCGCTGCGCGAAAGCAGCGAGGAGGTGGGCATCGAACCTGCTCAGGTCGAGATACTGGCGACCCTGCCCAACTATTTCACAGGCACCGGATTTTGCGTTACGCCCGTGGTGGGGCTGGTAACGCCGCCGCTCAATTTGCGGCTCGATGACTTCGAGGTCGCCGAGGTGTTCGAGCCCCCGCTGAGTTTTCTGCTTGACCCGCTGAATTACCGGCACCATCAGGTTGAAATCGAGGGTACCCTGCGCACTTATTGGGCGGTGCCGTGGCAGGGTTATTTCATTTGGGGGGCGACGGCCGGCATGCTGGTGAGCCTGCGCGACTGTCTGCTGCGGCACGAAGATTGACGAGGCTGCCCGGATGACTGTGATATCTTCGCTCGGCCCGATTTACAGCACAGAGCACGGTGTTTTTTTATGACCCTCTTGAGCATTATTTGCGTTCTCGTTATCGAACAGTTCAAGGCGCTGCCAGCCGCGCGTATCCAGACCCTACTGGCTGCCTACGCCACACTTCTGGAGCGCCAATTCAATGGCGGTGAGCAGCGCCACGGTATGACAGCCTGGATGGTCGGAGTAGCCCTGCCAGCCTTGTTGGTGTTGGCGCTGTCCGTCGTCCTTGATTACCTGCATCCCGTACTGGGGTTTTTGCTCGATGTGGCCGTGTTGTACCTTGTCATGGGTTTCCGTCAATTCAGTCATTTTTTCACCGATATCCAGATGGTCTTGCGCATGGGCGAAATCGAGCGCGCCCGCCAGTTGCTGGCAGAGTGGCGTGGTCAGGGCGCCGAACGTCTCGGATCGGCCGAGATTGCTCGGCTGGCCATCGAGCAAGGGATTGTGTCATCGCATCGTCATGTATTTGCACCCTTGCTCTGGTTCATTGTGCTCGGGCCGGCCGGCGCCTTGTTGTATCGACTGAGTTTCGATGTAGCGCAATATTGGCCGGCAATGGCAGAGCCGCAGGTGGAAAATGACCGCTTTGGCAAGTTTGCCCGACAGGCATTCCAGGTACTCGACTGGGTGCCGGCACGCCTGACCGCAGTGACATTCGCCATCGTTGGCGATTTCGAGGATGCGATTTACTGCTGGCGTACTCAGGCCAGCCAATGGGCTGATGCTGCCTCCGGTATACTGCTGTCGAGTGGAGCAGGTGCCCTCGGTGTGCGGTTGGGGTTGCCCCTGCCGGAAGTCGTGGGGGTCGAAGCCCGCCCAGAGCTTGGCGTGGGCGAGGATGCTGATGTCGAGCACCTGCAAAGTGCGATCGGCTTGGTCTGGCGCGCCTTGGTGTTGTGCCTCTTGTTGCTTGCCCTGCTAACCATGGCAAGTTGGGTTGGAACCTGATTCAGTAGTTCGGTAGTGATACATCAAACCAGGAGTGGAAAAAATGTCAAATAAAGAAGTTGTTGTACTGAGCGCAGTGCGCTCTGCAGTGGGTACTTTTGGCGGTGCGTTCAAGGATGTGGAACCCTGCGATCTGGGTGGCATGGTTGTCAAGGAAGCGATTGCGCGTGCCGGTGTGGATCCCAAGCAGGTCACCTTCGCCACCGTCGGCAATTGCATCCCGACGGACGGGCGTTACGCCTATGTTGCGCGTGTCGCCACAATTCAGGGCGGTATGTCGATGGATTCCACCGTATTCGCGGTCAACCGCTTGTGTGGCTCATCGCAGCAGGCCATCGTCAGTTCGGCACAGGCTATCATGCTGGGCGATGCAGATTTCGCTCTCGGCGGCGGTGTTGAAGTCATGTCGCGCGGTGGCTACCTGCTGCCGGCACTGCGTTCGGGTGCGCGCATGGGTGATACCCAGGCCATCGACATGATGGTTGCCGTGCTGACCGATCCGTTTGGCGTTGGCCACATGGGTATCACTGCCGAGAACCTGGCGACGAAGTGGGGTATCACGCGCGAAGAACAGGATGCTTTTGCCTGTGAATCGCAGAAACGTGCCGCCGCCGCCCAGGCAGCTGGCCACTTCAAGTCGCAAATCGCGCCGATCACCCTCAAGTCCCGCAAGGGCGACGTCGTGGTCGACGCCGACGAGCACCTGAAGCCCGCCACTACCATGGAAACGCTGGCCAAGATGAAGCCCGCCTTCAAGAAGGATGGCACCGTCACCGCCGGCAATGCCTCTGGCATCAACGATGCCGCCGCCTTCCTCGTGCTCGCCGATGCTGCCAAGGCCGTCGCCGGCGGTCACAAGCCGATCGCGCGTCTCGTTGCCTATGCCATCGCCGGTGTGCCGAACGATGTGATGGGCGAAGGCCCGATTCCGTCATCCAAGGTGGCGCTACAGAAGGCCGGTCTGTCCCTCGACAAGATGGATGTCGTCGAGTCGAACGAAGCCTTTGCTGCACAATCGATTACCGTGGCCAAGGGTCTCGGTCTCGATCCGGCCAAGACCAACCCCAACGGCGGTGCCATTGCACTCGGCCACCCGGTCGGTGCCAGCGGCGCATTTATCGTCACCAAACTGCTGCACGAACTGATCCGCATCAATGGCCGTTATGGCATGGCCACCATGTGTATCGGCGGCGGTCAGGGCATCACGACGATTTGGGAACGCGTGTAAGTCTTTAGCGTTTTCATTGAAGTCGGGCCGGCAACCGCAAGGGGCCGGCCTTTTTTCTGGTAAACCATTCGGGGGTGCCATGGACGAAACGGATTTCATCGAAGAAACGCTGTCGAGCGAGCAGGTATTTGATGGCTGCCTGCTAAAGGTTTTTGCTGATCGCGTGCGTCTGCCGGATGGCCATGAAGCGCTGCGTGAATACGTGCGCCATCCGGGGGCGGTGGTCGTTATCGCCTTACTCGACAATGGCAAACTGCTGTTCGAGCGTCAGTTCCGCTATCCGCTGCGCCGTATCTTTCTCGAAATGCCAGCCGGCAAGATCGATCCGGGCGAGCATATCCTCGACACCGCACGCCGCGAGTTGCGCGAAGAAACCGGGTACAAGGCGAAATTGTGGCGCCATTTGGGTACCATGCATCCGGTCATTGGCTATGCTGACGAACGCATTGAGATCTTCTGGGCGCAAGGGTTGAGCTTCATCGGTGCGGAACTCGACCACGGCGAAATTCTCGAAATCAGCGAAATGACATTAGCCGATGCACTGCTGGCGGTGCGCGACGGCGAGATTACCGATGCAAAAACCATTACCGCATTGCTGTGGGCCGAGAAGACCCTCTCCGGCGAGTGGCCATTGCCGCTGTAAAAGCCGATCAGCCGGGCATCTTGGCGGAGTGTGATGGCGCTAGAATCGGCCTCTGACAAAAACGTATCCGCCGCAATGAGGGCAATGACTGAGGAGTTGGTCTGATGGATGCCAATACCACGTTCCGGCCGGCTTTGCCGGAAGTGGATTCCGATGAACCCACGCGACTGCTGGCGCTCGATATCTTTTCCGCAGTGTCGGCCAGCCTCGCCGACGAGGATGATGTCGAGGAACTGCTTGGCCGTTTTCTCGGTACCATGCTGCGACTGACCAAGGCCAATGCCGGTGCCGTGCGCGTGGTTACGTCCGATGGCAAGCATTTGCGTCTGGTGGCGGCGCGCGGACTGCCGCACGAGGTAGTCGAGCGTGAGCGCCTCGTACCGATTGATTGTGGCCAGTGCGGCAGTGCAATTGCCGACAACCACTCGCGCTATGAAATCGACCTGCATGAGTGTGCGCTGCGCACGCAGCATCCCTATTTCGATAACGATTGCCAGGCGATGGTGGTCGTGCCATTGCAGCACGGCGGAAAGTTGCAGGGTACGTACAACCTGTTTTTGCCTGAACGCTTCGAACTGCCGGAAGAGGTGGCACTGCTGTTTCGTTCGATCAGTGAGCATCTCGGCATGGCGCTCGAGAATGCGCGGCTGAAACGCGAAAACCTGCGCATCACGCTGATGAACGAACGGCAGATGATGGCTGCCGAGGTGCATGATTCCCTGGCACAGACGCTTGCTTACATGAAAATGCGCATGGCCTTGCTGCAGGATGCGTTGCGTGAACAGAACTGCGCGGACGATCAGGGCGTCGGCAAATATGCCAGCGATGTTGGCCAAGCGCTCGACGAAGCGTATAGCCAGTTGCGCGCCTTGCTCTCGCAGTTTCGTCATCGCATGGATCCGATGGGCCTGCAGCCGGCACTCACCCGGCTGGCGGACAATTTTCAGGACCGCACCGGCATCGCGCTCGAGTATCACAATCGCGTCGCCGATTTGCGCCTGACAGTCGATCAGGAAGCGCAGGTTTTCTTCATCGTGCAGGAAGCGCTCACCAATGTCGGGCGCCATTCGGCGGCGACACAGGCGCGCATGACGCTCGAAGGGGCGGGCGATCACTACGTGGTGACGGTCGATGACAACGGCTGTGGCGGCCAAGGATATTTTGCCATCGCCAACCCCACCAGCGGCTTCGAGGAGCATCCGCACCTGCGCGATCACTTTGGCCTGTCGATCATGCGCGACCGGGCACGCATGATCGGTGGCCGCATCGAAGTGGTCAACCTGCCGGCGGGTGGCTTCCGCGTGCGATTGACCTTTCCCGCGCTCGGTCCGACCAACTACAGGGCAACAGCATGAACAGTAAAGAGCGAATCCGTGTTTTGCTGGTGGACGACCATACCCTGTTCCGCAAGGGCTTGGCAGAGCTGCTCGAGCAGCGCGGCGGGATCCACGTCGCCGGCATTGCCGGCAATGGCGACGAGGCCATGCAGTTGCTGCATGCGACCGAGCCTGATGTCGTCATTTCCGATCTGAACATGCCGCCGCACGGCGGTCTGGCCTTGTTGCGGAACATGCGGGCCAGCGGCTGGCGTGGGCCGGTGCTCGTGCTCACCGTCAGTGATGCCGAAGAGGATCTGGCCAGTGCGATGAGTGCGGGCGCACAGGGTTATCTACTCAAGGACATGGAGCCAGACGATGTCGTCGATGCCGTGCAGCGCGCGGTGCGCGGCGAAACGGTGGTGGCTCCGGCGATGACCCTGAAACTCGTGCATTTGCTGCAGGAAGGCCCGCAATCGCCCAAGGCCGATCCCTTGCAGCAGCTGACGGCACGCGAACGCGAAATTCTTGATTATCTGGCCCGGGGCATGTCAAACAAGGCGATCGCCCGTGCTCTGGATATCAGCCACGACACCGTGAAGCTGCATGTGCGTCATATTCTCGCCAAACTCAATCTCACCTCGCGCGTCGAGGCTGCTGTTTTTGCCGTCGAACAGAAAGTCGGTCAGCACGGCAAGGGCCGTTGAAAATACACACGCGGGCAGACCGTGAACTAATTTGCGGTACTGCGGAACGACCATGAATTGATTGCAGCGGTCGTTAGCGGCGTGCATCAGCCAAGGCGGCAATGCGCTCTTCCAGTGGCGGGTGGCTCGAAAATAACTCCATCCAGCCAGGACGACCATTGATACCGGCAGTAGCGATGTTCTGCGGCAGTTCACCGGCTGCCATGCCGCCGAGACGTCGCAGTGCAGCCATCATCGGCTCGGGCGAGCCCATCAGTTGGGCAGCGCCGGCATCGGCACGGAACTCGCGCTGACGCGAAAAATACATGACGACGACGCTCGCCAGAATGCCGAAGACGATGTCGCAGACAATCACGGTAATGGTGTAACCGATACCCGGGCCGGAAGATTCCCGGTCGCCCCGGCGCAGGAAAGAATCCACCAGAAAGCCCGCCACGCGGGCGAGAAAGAAAACGAAGGTGTTGACCACGCCCTGGATCAGCGTCAGCGTCACCATGTCGCCGTTGGCGACGTGGGCTACCTCGTGGGCGATTACCGCCTCGGCTTCCTGACGCGTCATGGTCTGCAGTAGGCCGGTGGAGACGGCCACCAGTGAATTGTTGCGGCTGGCACCTGTGGCAAAGGCATTCGGCTCGCCCTCGTAGATGGCGATTTCGGGCATCGGCAGGCCGGCTTTCTCTGAGAAACGGCGTACGGTTTCAAACAGCCAGAGTTCGGTCGCATCGTTGGGTGCGTCGATCACGCGCGCGCCTGTGCTCCATTTGGCGATGGTTTTGGACATCCACAAGGAAAGGAAGGAACCGCCGAAACCCATGATTGCGGCGAACAGCAACAGCTTGCCGAGATCGAGGCCCGCGCCGGTGAAAAAGCGGTTGGCGCCGGTGAGCGTCGTGACAATACCCAGCACCAGCATGATCGCCAGGTTGGTACCGATAAGCAGCATGATGCGTTTCATAAGTTGGATCCTGTAGAGACTGACACGCGTCGCAGTTTAACGAGTGTCGGCGAGCCACGCCAGTGCGCCATGTCCGGCTGCATAGCCGCTGGCAAAACAGGCGGTGAGCAAATAACCGCCGGTCGGCGCCTCCCAGTCGAGCATTTCCCCGGCGCAAAAGACGCCGGGCAGGGCGCGTAGCATCAGGCGTGCATCGAGTGCCTCGGCCGTCACGCCGCCGGCACTGCTGATGGCTTCGTCGAGCGGACGCGGGGTGACGAGTGGCAGTGGCAGTGATTTGATCATGGTGGCGAGGCGAACCGGGGCGTCGTAGTCATCCCGGGTGGCGTATTCACGCAACAGGCCTGCCTTGACGCCGGTGATTCTGGCGCGACTTTGCAGGTGGCTGGCCATCGAGCGCGCGCCGCGTGGGTGAGCAATTTCTCTGGTGAGTCGTGCCACCGATTTCCCCGGGGCGAGGTCAAGCAGCAACGTGGTGGTGCCATTTGCCTCGATGGCGTTGCGCAGTGGGGTGGATAGCGCGTAGATCAGACTGCCCTCGACGCCGTATTGCGAGATGACGAATTCGCCTTGTCGCTGCTGGTCGCCAAATGTTGCCACGATGGATTTAACCGGCCAGCCGGCGAACTTGTCGCGGAAATGTTGGCTCCAGTCGACATTGAAACCGCAGTTGGCAGGCTTGAGGGGCGCAACGCTAACGCCGCGCGCTTGAAGCCACGGCATCCATGCACCATCGGAGCCGAGTCTTGCCCAGCTGCCACCCCCGAGTGCCAGGATGATTGCCGTCCCGCCAGAGCCGACTTTTTGCTCACCGTCAGGTGTGGCAAAACGCAAATCGCCTTGTAAATCCCACCCCAGCCAGTGCTGGCGCATGTGAAAGCGCACGCCGCCAACGCGCAGCCGGTGAATCCATGCGCGTAGCAATGGTGCGGCTTTCATGTCGTCGGGAAAGACGCGCCCCGAGGAACCAACAAAGGTGTCGATGCCTAAGCCGCGTGCCCAGTCGCGTAATGCGTCTGCGCCAAAGCTGGCAAGCCAGGGTGCCACCCAGTCGCGCTGTGCGCCGTAGCGGCTGACAAATTTCTCAAAGCTTTCCGCATGCGTCAGGTTGATGCCACTCTTGCCCGCCATTAGGAATTTGCGCCCGACCGACGGCATGCTGTCGTGGAGATCGACAGCGATGCCCGCCTGCGCCAGCACCTCGGCCGCCATGAGTCCGGCCGGCCCGCCGCCGATGATTACTGCCTGTTTGTCCTTCATGGCGGCAGTCTACTTGACACGTCTGCGATAATGTCCGCATTCATGGCCAATCACGGCCTGTCCGGGAATATCATGACCCAATCCATCGAATCCATCGAAAGTTTTGCGGCGCTGCAATTACCTGCGCCCCTGCTGACGGCCCTTGCGGACGTTGGTTACGAAACCCCGTCGCCGATCCAGGCAGCCTGCATCCCGATTTTACTGGCCGGCCGCGACCTGATTGGTGAGGCGCAGACCGGCACCGGCAAGACGGCGGCGTTTGCCTTGCCCTTGCTGGCGCGGCTCGATCTTGCCAAGAAGGTGCCGCAGGCGCTGGTGCTGACGCCAACGCGCGAACTGGCGATCCAGGTTGCCGAGGCCTTTCAGAAATACGCGCACCACATGCCGGGTTTCCACGTGCTGCCGGTGTATGGCGGACAAAGCATGGTGATCCAGTTGCGGGCACTATCTCGGGGACCCCACGTCATCGTCGGCACGCCGGGCCGCGTCATGGACCACCTTGAACGCAAGAGCCTCAACCTCAATAGATTGAGTACTCTGGTGCTCGACGAGGCCGATGAGATGCTGCGCATGGGTTTCATCGACGATGTCGAATGGATTCTTGAACACACGCCAAAAGAGCGCCAGACGGCGCTGTTCTCCGCGACTATGCCCGACCCGATACGCCGCATCGCCCAGCGCTACCTGCGCGAACCTGAGCAGGTGAAAATCCGCTCTGCGACGACGACGGTGGCGGCCATCAAGCAGCGTTACTGGCAGGTGCGCGGTGCCGACAAACTGGAGGCGCTGACCCGCATGCTCGAGGTCGAGGAAGAGTTCGAGGCCGCCCTCATTTTTGTCCGCACCAAAACGGCGACGGTTGACCTGGCTGAGAAGCTCGAAGCGCGCGGCTACGAGGCCGCTGCGCTCAACGGCGACATGACGCAGGGCTTGCGCGAGCAGGTGATCGAGCGCCTCAAGAGCGGCAGTCTCGACATCGTCGTTGCCACCGACGTCGCGGCGCGTGGTCTGGATGTGCCACGCATTAGTCACGTCATCAACTACGACGTGCCCTACGATACCGAATCCTACGTGCATCGCATTGGCCGCACGGGGCGGGCGGGTCGCACGGGCAATGCCATCCTCTTCGTCGCGCCGCGCGAGATGAGAATGCTCAAAGCAATCGAGCGCGCCACGCGTCAGCCGATCGAACCCATCCAGTTGCCGACCCGTGGCGCGGTGGCCGAGCGTCGCGTTACCCAGTTCAAGCAGCAGATTCTCGATGTGCTGGGCGAGGAAAACCTCGATTTCTTTTATGAAGTGGTGCGGCGCATGGAGAGCGAGGAAAACGTCGCCACGCGCCAGATTGCTGCAGCGCTGGCTTTTCTCGCCCAGCGCGAGCGACCCTTGCAACCGGATGGCGTCGATGTGCCGGAGTATCCGGCTGCCCCGCCTCGCCCCGAGAGGCCCGCTTTCGCAGAACGCACTGAGCGCGGCGACCGCACTGAGCGCCCCGCAAAAGCCGAATGGACCGAGCGTCCGCCGCGAGCGGAACGTCCGCCCCGCGAGGCGCGCGAACCGCGCACGTTCGCCGCCGACCAGGTGGTGCGTTATCGCATCGAAGTCGGCCGCAACCAGGGCGCCTTGCCGAAGGAAATTGTCGGCGCCATCGCCAACGAAGGCGGCATCGAAGGCAAACTTATCGGCCAGATCAATCTGTTCGACGATTACAGTACGGTCGAGTTGCCCAGTCTGCCGCCGGAAGTTCTCGACATTCTCAAACGTACGCGCGTGCGTCAGTTGCCGCTGAAGATTCGCGTAGCCGAGGTGGGTGAGGGCGACGTGCGGCGGCCACCTGCCAAGCCGCGCTGGGACAAGGAACGCGTGCCAGCCAGGGAGTCCCCCAGAAAATCCCCGTGGGAAACGCAGACACAAGAACGCCGTCCCGCCAGCGCCGAGTTTCCATCTAAACCACCCTACCGCAGTGAGAAGAAACCCAAGCCGTTCGGCAAGCCGGCCGATAAGCCGCCGGTCAAGAAGCGCCCCTACTGAGGCTGACCGGTCAGTTGGCGTGGTTCGACCAGCACGGTTTGCGGACCGTCGGTGACCCAGACTTGCCCATCCTGAATCGTGCATTGCAACTGCATGCCGCGCTCGGCGAGTGCGGCGAGCGCGGTGGATTGCTCGACGTCGATGGCCCATACGCTCAGGTTGGTCAGGCGTGACAACCCCCGACCTTCCTTGCCCCACCAGATGTCGGCCGCCCTGCCGCCATAGACAAGCACGATCACCTCGGTAGCGCGCCCGGCAGCTTTGCGTAGCGTGCGTTCATCGGGCAAACCGACCTCTATCCAGCGTTCGATCACACCGGAATAATCCTTTTGCCATAACGCCGGCTCATCGTCGGTCGATAGGCCGCGGCCGAATTCAAGACGCTCGTCGGCAAACATGAGAAAGGCGAGCAGGCGCACCATCATGCGCTCGTCGGTTTCTGATGGATGGCGCGCGAGCGTGAGAGTGTGCTCACCGTAGTAGGGGCGATCCATGTCGGCGATATTGACGATTGCCTTGAAGATGGTGGATTTGAGGGCCATTAGGGTGTTCTTTGGAGGGTTATTGCCGTCCCGCCAGCGCCGACTTTTCAGTCGATGAAGCGCCAGGCATCGGTGGAGCAGGCGAGGGTGCTGCCACGATCGGCATGCCAGTCGCCGAGCACCCAGCGTTGGCAAATTTGGCCGTCGACGCTGTGCGTGTGCTGGCCCTGACGATGCGTGTGACCATGGATGAGGATGGATGCCCCGTGCTGGCGGAGGGTGGCAACGACGGCACTGGCATTCACATCCATGATGTGCAGTGGCTTGATCTTTTTTTCGCGCTCGCTACGCTGACGCAACTCATCGATTTCCGCCTTGCGGTCAGCGAGCGACCGCGCCAGAAAGCTGGTTTGCCAAGCGGGATCGCGCACCCGACGACGAAAATCCTGATAGTCGGTGTCATCGGTGCATAGGGTGTCCCCGTGGGCGAGCAAGCTTCGCACACCTGCGATATTGAGCACACAGGGGTCAGGCAGCAAACTGAGTCCGGCGGCAGCAGCGAAGCTGTCGCCGATGAGAAAATCCCGGTTGCCGGCCATGAAGGACACGGCCACACCGGCATCGGTCACTGCACGCAAGGCGGCGATGATACGGGCATTGAACGGGTCGGCGAGATCATCGTCCCCTGCCCAGTATTCGAACAGATCGCCGAGGATGGCCAGGCTGGCGGCAGCCTGTGCCGGGCCGGCAAGAAACTTCAGAAAGCGCTCGACCGTGGCAGGTTCGACCGGAGAAAGATGCAGGTCAGAAATGAACAACGCCCGCTCGTTACGCCCTTGCGGCATGGCTGCCGGCGCCTCAGGCGACGATTTCAGCTTTCTCGATCACCACATCATCAACCGGCACGTCCTGATGAAAGCCCTTGTTGCCGGTTTTGATGTTCTTGATCTTGTCCACCACGCCCATGCCGTCGACGACGCGGCCGAAAACGCAGTAACCCCAGCCTTGACCTGACGGTGCAGTATGGTTGAGGAAGTCGTTGTCGGAGAGGTTGATGAAGAATTGTGCGGTAGCCGAATGCGGATCGTTGGTGCGCGCCATGGCGACGGTGCCACGGTCATTCTTCAGGCCATTGGCAGCCTCGTTTTCGACTGGATCGCGCGTCTCTTTTTCCTTCATGCCGACGCCCATGCCGCCACCCTGGATCATGAAGCCGTTGATGACGCGATGAAAGATGGTGCCGTCGTAGTGGCCCGACTCGGCGTAGGCAAGAAAATTGGCGACGGTTTTGGGTGCCTTCTCGGCATCGAGTTCGAGGGTGATGGTGCCGTGGTTAGTGGTAAGTTTGATCACTTCGAGGCCTCCTTCTTTTCCGGTAACAGTTTTGCCGATTCGACGATGATGGGCGATCTGGGCACGTCTTGGGCACCGGTGGCCGTCTTGCCGATTTTTTGTACGACATCGAGGCCTTGCACCACCTTGCCGAACACGGCGTAGCCCCAACCATCCTGGCCCGGATTGTCGAGGAAGCTGTTGTCCTTGAGGTTGATGAAAAATTGTGCGGAAGCCGAATGTGGATTGGAGGTGCGCGCCATGGCGAGGCTGCCGGTGACGTTCTTCAGGCCATTTTTTGCTTCATTGGGAATCTGGGCGCGTGTATCTTTTTGTTTCATCTCGGCGGTGAAACCGCCACCCTGAATCATGAAATTGTCGATGACGCGGTGGAAGATGGTGCCGTTGTAAAAGCCATCCTTGACGTATTGCAGGAAATTTTCAACGGTCTTGGGCGCCTTCTCGGCATCGAGTTCAAGGACGATCACGCCCTGGTTGGTCTTGAGTTCAACCTGCGGGTTGGCCGCCAAGGCCGGTAGCGCCAGGCAAAGTGTGGACAGCAAAACAAGCAGTTTCTTCATGGAATGGCTCCGGGGAAAAGTAAGTCAGGCTAAACGGCGTCTTCGTGGGCGATCTTCCAGCGCCCGTCTTCCTTGATCCAGTATTGACGCTTCTGCATCCGGTTCGACAGGTTGCTGCTCTGGTAGTCCTGCTCGAAGGTGACGACGACGTATTCGTCCTTGCCCGGATTGCGGAACAAACTGATGTTTTGGGTAGCGACCTTGATCCACTGCTTGCCGGCGTTGACCTTTTTTTTCTGGGCGAGCCAGGCGTCAAGATTCTTGCCGTCGCCGTCGAAACTGCGGGCGTAGTGGCGGGCGTAGCGCTCAATGTCTAGGCTCTCCCAGTCGCGCCGCCAAGCGTCGATCATGCCCAGCAGCGATTTGCGCTCGGTCTGCCAATCGTCGAGTGACAACCATTCGATGCTGTTGCTGATGATGACGGGCGTGCTGCCGATCTGTAGATTCTTGGCCAATGCGTCGAGATCGGTATTGGCCAGCACGACGCAACCATCGGAGGCTTTCGGCGGGCGCGAGAAAGTATCGGAGGGCGTGCCATGCAGCCAGATGCCGTGGCCGTTACGCCCCATCTTCTTGTCCCAGGCGTTCGGGTAGTTGATGGGGAAGGCACCACTGCCGTAGAAGTCGGTGAGCTTCTGGCGTGGCAAACTCGATGTGACATGGTAGACGCCGACAGGGGTTTTCTTGTCGCCTTCTTTCAGTTTGTCGGCGCCAAGCTTGCCATGCGAGATGTAATAGTCGGCGACGAAGCGCGGTGTGCCATTGTCGTTCTGGTAGAGGTAGAGGCGCGCCTTCTGGGTATCGACGACCACAGCATGCTTCTGGTCGGGCCGCAGTTGCAGCAGATAACGCGGCACCTGGGTTTCGTTCGGCTTGTTCTGGTAGGCGCGCAGGCGGGCGATAGCCT